>NZ_CP027231.1:300000-600000 GCF_002998435.1 Bacteroides zoogleoformans
CATTGGCATTCTCCAACTCCTCGAACTCGGGATGATGCTTCACCATGTTGTCGATGAATGCCAGTCCGCGCCCTTTGCCTCCCAACGAGCCGTCGCCTATGCGGGCAAAGTTGGAGTAACGGTCGAAGCGGTCGCGCTTGAACACCGCCACCACTCCCTGGTTCTTCATCTTGCGATACTTCACGATGGCCTCGAAGATGATTTTGCGGTGCGCGTCCACATCCTGCAAGCTGTTCCAGGTGATGGGTTTCAGGAACTCCGCCACCGGAAACATGGCGCGCGAATAGAGCCACCGGCTGACGTGGTTGCGGCTGATGTGGTAAAGGAACGACTCTGCCGGCACGGCGAACAGAATGTTCTGCAATTCCTTGAGGTTCTTCACGCGGGCAATCTCTTCCATCGTCTCCGGATTGCGGAAGATGAAGTCGCCGAAGCCGAAGTTGTCCGATACGATGCGGCGCAAGTCCACATCCACCTTCTTCGAGTTCTTGTCGATGAAGGCGGCGTCGTACTTGGCGGCATAGGCGGCGTTGTCCGACTCGGAAGACTGTATGACGAGGGGGACGAACGCATCTTCCTTCCGTATGGCGGCACAGAGCTTGATGCCCGCCAGTCCGTCTTTCTCGCCTCGCTCGGTGCGGGGGAAGCGCACGTCGGTGATGACACCTAATATGTTGTTCTTGTATTTTTCGTAAAGTCCGATGGCCTCTTCGTAGGTGCGCGCAAGAACGATTTTAGGTCGCCCCCTCATGCGCAGGGTGCGTTGGTGGGCGTTCAGCGCCTCGGTGGAGAACTCTTGGCTTTGCTTCAGGATGAACTTGTACAGGTTGGGGAGGATGGAGGAGTAGAACCGGATGCCGTCTTCCACCAGCAGGATGAGTTGCACGCCCACCTCGTTGACGTCGTGCTCCAGATTCATCTTGTCTTCTATCAGCTTGATGATGGACACCAGCAAATCCGTATTGCCCAGCCAGCAGAACACATATTCGAATGGAGTCAGGTCTTCGTTGGCTATGCGCTTGGTGATGCCGTGGCTGAAAGGCGTCAATATCACCATGGGGATATGCTCGTATCGGCTCTTGATGCTGCGTGCCGCGTCGAATCCTTCGTTGTCTCCCGTGCCCGGCATGCAGATGATAAGGTCGAAAGAGATGGAAGCGAGTTGTGCCAGCGCCTCGTCGCAGGTCGATACTTGCGTGAATCGGGGCGGGTAGCGCAGTGAGAGCGAGGTATATTCGTTGAATATCTTCTCGTCTATTCGCCCGTCGTCTTCCAGCATGAAGGCGTCGTAGGGGTTGGCTATCAGCAGGACATTGAAGATGCGCCTCGTCATGAGGTTGGCGAACTGCGTGTCCTTGAAATAAAGCTGGTTTAATTTGAACTTACTGAGCATGCTCTCTCTCGGTTGATGGTTTCAAGCCACAAAAGTAATAGAAATCAAACCTATTCGGACGGTTTCTCAGCCTCTTTTTTTATATTTGTGTGTAATATTGCATCCGTAAAACAATAGATGACCTATGTCTGCTTCATATCCGTTGCCGTATAAAACCGCCGCATGCGCACTCTTATTATTGTGTATGTTCGTTTTTATGTCTGCCGACTTGTTCGCCATTACAGTTTTCTCCCATTCTGACGGCTCCGCGCTAAGCCGCATGTTCGGTGAAAAGAAAGATGTGCTCTTATTCCTATCCATCGCAGGACAACATCAATTGGCGGAATGTGATATACCGCATAACCAATTGGCTTGTGACGAAGGTTGTCGTTCGCAATGACCGCAAGAAAAGCAAGCTGCCGACTGTGCTGATAGCCGATGATACGGAGCTTCCAAAAACAGGAGTGCATATGGAATCCATCGGCGAGATGTTCTCCCATGTGCATCAGAAGTGCATTCTCGGGTACAAGGCGAATAGGCGTAAATATTCCCTTTTGATATCCGGAAACCCATGTGGAAAAGCCACTCTACTTTGACCCTTTTGGCCAAACAGGATTGCCCACCTTGGCCATAATATGATTGCCCCTTTAAAGTCCTGGTGATAGGGGTCAATTTTATTTTATCCTTTTGATTCTCTAGTTTTTCTTAGACCTTAACTTGCGCATACTTTCACCGTACAACTCAATGGTATGGGCCGTATGAATGATTCGGTCAAGGATGGCGTCGGCTATTGTCGGATCACCAACCATGTCATACCAGTTGGACGATGGGTACTGCGAGGTTATGATAGTGGATTTCCTTTCATGCCTGTCCTCAATAATTTCGAGCAGGATGGGACGTTCCTTGGCATCAAGAGGTACAAGAAACAGGTCGTCAAGGATGAGTAACTGGCAACGCTCAATCTTCTTGAGCTCAGTTTCAAGTGTACCTTTGACTTTGGCAACCTTCAGTGCACCAAGCAGTTTGGGTGCATTGGCATAGAAAGTACGGAATCCCCTTTTGCATGCCTCGTGGCCAAGGGCACATGCCAGATAGCTTTTCCCTGTACCTGAAGAGCCGGTAATGAAGAGGTTCTGCCCCTTATGTACAAAGTCAAGGGTGGCGAGGCGTTCCATCTGATTGCGCTCAAGGCCCCGGTTTGTGGCATAGTCAATCTGTTCGAGATAAGCCTTGTATCGGAACGCCGCATTCTTAGTAAGCCGCACTATGGCAGCCTGGGCACGGTAATCCCATTCGCGTGCAAGGAGCATGGAAAGGAAGGTGTCCGCGGTCATGGACTGTGGAGTGGTGCCGGCAAGGCTTTCCCTGAAAGCCTCCGCCATACCGTGTAATTTCATGCGGCTCATCAAATCCAGTGATATGGTGTTCTGGTCTTGTTGTCCCGTTACGGGAGCTGTCTTATTATTTATTTCCATAATTTTAGCTTTATTGTTCCTGTTTGTCTTTTCTGTAATAGTCACGTCCACGTATATTCTTGTGGGTCAGTGGTGTCGGGGATGTCATGTCAGGCTGTATCCTCCCGTCCTCATCAGGAAGGAAATCCGCGTCTTCTCCCAGTTCAAGCACCTCGCGTAAGGCCTGATACCCGTATTGTAGCTTCTGTTCTGCGCAGGCGCAGGCAGCGACCAAACGGTCACGGCCGTATTTTTTCTCCAGCGTCAGTATGCCCCGACAGGATCTGAACGCTTTTGGAGGATATTGCATGACACGCTCCACTTCCCGGAGATAATTCAATACGATATTGTCTATTTCCGAGGCACGTCGGAAGAGTTCCTCAAGATCCTTGTCATAAGGACCATAGTGCCCCGGCAGGTTGTGCTCCTTTTTCCATGAATAGGTGTAGGGTATGTCACAGCGGTCGTGGATGGCGACAAGGTTCATGCTACAGTATATTTCCACCGTATCGGCATCATAGAGAATCGTCACACGCCTTCCTGCATATTCCTTCGGGACACTGTAATGGTGCCTGAACAACGAGACGTAGGAGTTCTTGCCCACGGTCATGAGTTTTCTCTCTTTCATCACGTAGCGTTTCTTAGGAAGCGGACGGAGATAGTCTTTCTCTCCACGCAGGAACATCTCCTTACGTGACGCCTCCCGACCGGCCATCACCTTTTCGTTGAAATCAAGCAGGGAAATACGGATGGCGGTATTGAGACCGTCCAGGCTGGAGAATGTCATCCCCTCTATGTCAAGGTAAACGGAACGGTAGAGAAGTTTCACGGTATTCTCAACCAGGGCCTTGTCCTTGGGGTGGCGTACACGGGCAGGATAGACCGCACAACCGTAATGCTCGGCAAAGGCGGCGAAATCATCATTGATGACCGGCTCGTTACGGTCGCTCCGTGTGACAGCTGCTTTCAGATTGTCGGGAACGATGGCCGCCGGGACACCCTCAAAATATTGCATGGCGTTCTCACATCCCCTTATCAGGTCTTCCTTGCGTTGTGACCATACGGCCTCACAGTAGGTATAATGACTGAACGGCAGGACAGCGACAAAGACCTCGGCCTTCTTCGTCTCGCCTGTCATCTCATCGACAACTTCAAGCCTGTCACCGGCAAAATCAACATACATCTGGTCGGCGGCATAGTGCTCGACATGGCCGACGACCTTGATGTGGAACTTGTACTGGCGGACTGCCCGCTTGAAGGAAGACAGCTGAAGACCGTCAGGATATTCAGCATGATACTCCTTAAACAGTTTTCTGACACTCATCCCTTTGCGTGTCAGGCGGGATACATATCCGGGAAGCAAAGCCTCTAATTCAATCCTTTTGGAAGAAGGCTCCCGACGTCGGGATTCCGTACCGCCAAACATCTCATGCAACTGCTCCTCGGAAAGGGAGAGAAGATGATCGATGCTTTTCCCACTTGAAAGGAACAGACGGACATACTTGCGGACAGTGTTACGGGAAGTATGGAACGTGGATGCCGTTTCCTTGATACCCATCCCTGCCGCATAACATCTTAAAATGTTCTTGATTCTTTTATTCATTTGCATAGATTTTATTATTACCCCTTACACCAGGACTCGGGTTCTCAAATCTACACAAAAAAAACTCTAACGACACTTGTACTAAGTGGTTAATGTTATTTTGGCCAAAAGGGGCAATCATATTATGGCCAAGGTGGGCAATCCTGTTTGGCCAAAAGGGTCAAAGTAGAGTGGCTTTTCCATTGCGTTCCACAAAGGGAAACTGGCTCTTGTTCTGAATAATGAGTTCAGAGAAAACGGAGAAATACTTATTTGCAGCGATACCTTCTATCCCTCTTAAGGAATCAAGATTATTAGTTTGAAGAGCTTCACGTTTGCTCATTTCAAGGAACGAGGCAGCCTCAGCCACCGCTTGGTTTTCGCCATTGTCGCGAAGGAATCTGTGCAGAATGTTCCGATAATTGAGAATTTTTGCTGATATCATGGTTTTGGCGAGATGGATTGATTTCTCTGGATTATCGGCCCAGTGTAACTGTTCTCTCCGTAGAAGCACATTCCCTTTTATTGGTCCTTGAACTCTACTGATAAATCTTCCAGATGGCGAGAGGAAGGTAAGAGAAACACCGTTGTCGTAGCATAATTTCATCAGTCCCGGACTTGCCCCCATATAACCAAAGGTAACAATCCCTTCAATATTGATAATTGGGATACGGAAGATTTCTTTCTGTTTGACAGACACAACAACGTTCTGTCCATCTTTGTAAAGATAAGACTCCGGAGTAGTGATGTATAACGTGTTAAGTAGTTTCCTCATACAAATTTCTTTTTATATAGAAGGAAGCATTTTTTACTTTCTTTTTCATGGGCATACATATATTTAACAGTGAACAGTTGTTGCAACATGGACGATAATCTGCCTGTGGTAAGTTTGTAGTTTCATAGATGGCGTGCATTTCGTCAGCGCATTGCTTTACTATGTCACGAAGTTGCTGTGTGAAAATAACTTTCTCGCGTCTTTTGGTTTCGGCATAAAATAGTGCACCTTCCCTAATCCGGATATTGTAGGCTTCTTCCAAACATATTGCTTGGGCAGTGAGCTGTACCTCATCTATTTGGTTTTTCTTTGGTTTCCCATGCTTGTATTCCACAGGGTAGGGAGTCCATCTGCCAGGATAATTAGGATGTAAGATGCTGTTATGCTCATCATCCGCAGGATGAAGTTCCACAACATCAGTCACGCCATAAAGTCCTAACTTATGAGATCCTACGCTGACAGAGCGGAGACATATATAGTCTCCGCATTTCTGTCGGTAGAAAGGGTCATCAACATGTCTGTGCAGGATATGTCCTTCTGTTGTGAGACGGTTGTCTTCCCACTGTTGCTCGATATGTATCAATGCCCACTGTCGGGGACAGAACCGATAGTGTTGAATCCCCGATAACATAAGCATTTCGTCATCTGTGTACATCGGATTAGATAAACTCTTCAACCTCTACTCCTTCGGGGACGTGGTCTCTGTCAATTGTGATGCTGTAATCTGCCACAGAGCGGGGAGTCTGGTCAGTCCTCTTCTCCACTTTTACAAGGTCGAACAATTGATTGGCCGGTGCGTTTCCAAGGATAGAACTGTGTTTGAAAACGATGAGTTTCTGTGCACTCATCAGTCCGCGTGCTGCCGACCGGTCAATGTCAAACATATTCTTCAAAGCCTCCCAGAACAGACTCAGGTCACCTTCGTCAAAGCCGGTCTGTTTGGCAAGATTGGCAGAGATGAATCCATGACAGGCATAGAGGGCATAGGGTACAGTGGCCTTGCGTCCCATGGTTCTGTTGTCCCCATTTTGCTTCTCGGAATCTTTTTCTGTAGCCACGGCCATTCTGGTGATGGAGTGCTCTGCTGTAGCAATGGAATCAATGGAACGCGCAAAAGTCATCTGAATGGGGCCGCGTACCTGACCGGCATTCTTTCCTGTTGACATGACAGCACCGAATGTGCGAATATCATAGTATTTTCTACACATCACGTTACGCGCTGCATCGCGTTTGGCGTCGGACTTGTCTCTGCTCTTGACGCTTTCGTCTTCATACGAGTCGTCAATCAATTTGTTAAGTACGGCTTTCTCCTTGATGAATATATCATACCCTTCTGCCAAATTCTTGATTGCTTGCACGTAGTTTCTTACTTTACGTTTAAGACATACGTCAGTTACAAGTCCCTGACCTGTTTCGGCATCAACACGAGGAAGATTGCCCGCATCGGGGTCACCATTGGGATTGCCGTCCACTACATCAAAGATGTAGACGAAATCGATTCTGTTCTTTAATTCACTCATGAGTCGTTGATATTTAAGTTATTATATTCTGTTATTTCTCTTCTTTCGCAGTATAGAACCATTGTGTCTGATGATAGTATCCGACAAAGAATCTGCCCTGGTCTTGCAAGTCCAAGTGGGCAGGAAAACCGTTGGAATTAATCTTGTCGACAATCTCTTGTTTTATTTTTTCATAAAACACCTTGCTTCCTTCACTAAGTTTTTCTGAATGATGGGAAGAAAGGTTCAAGATGGTTGCAAAAACGGAAGCTGGTGTTGTACTTGCAGCATTCATGTACCTCTCCTTGATAGAATGAATGTTATTCGCATCTGACTGTATCTTGTCAAGAACTGCGAATAATCGGCCACAGAGGTAGCCTTGGTTGGTGTTTTCTTTGTCTAACATAGCAATTATTTTTTTGTTCTGATCTGTTTTCCTATTCAAATATGCTTTCAGAATGGCAGCACGAGTGATGCCAATTTCCTGTTCGCACCTGATTCTGCGGATACAGCTGGCAAACAGGGTGTATGGATAGGGGAGTCCTTGGAATATGCTCTTTACCACGGCATCCGGGAGATTGGGTGTGGCATCTGAAGATTTCCCACCTAATGTCACGGCACTAAGCATGGAATGTAGCCCTATGTATGGCTTCTTCTCTTTCCGATTATCAACGATTTCCATGTCATCAAAATGACGGAGAATCATTTCCGCAAATTGCCTTAGAGGTTGCTCTGACCAATAAGTGACGGCAATGCGGGCACTGTTAGGTGCCAAGCCAAGAATATAGAACTTGTCATCCAGAGAAGTTTTCAGGCTTCCCGAATAAATAGAGTTCAGTAGCTTTTTGGCATTCTCTATATTTCTGTTTGGGTCATCGGCATCAGCAAATCCTATTAAGCTAAATAGAGAGTTCTCTGCTCCAAGGCCTACTTCGTCATTGGCAGAGGCCCAGAAAACGAAACTACGGTTGCCTATTAAGAACTTGTTGTGCGAATCTCTTGAAAGCATAGCGTTTAATGCAGTGGTATATTTAAACTCTGCCTCTGCTGATATTGGTGCGTTGAATCCCTTTTGTTTTCCATACGAGTCATAGCCGGAATTAACTTGGAAGGATACGAGTTTAGCGGTTGCCTGACTATTGGGTATGGGGGTTGCAGTTGTTGTCTCAACGATATTACCCTTTTTCCCAGAAATAAGACAATTGCCTTCCTTGGCATCTTGTTCATCAGCAGATGCATTAGAGAGCAGTTCTTTTTTTTCTGGCAATATTTGCGTGTCACCTTCAATAAGGAAAGAGATATTCTTGATGAGGTTCTTTTGGAATTCTGTCCATAAAGAATCTGCCTTCATATCTTCTAAAATACTTTTGCTCTGATAGAATGTATGTAAGGCACTTATATCATAGCGATTCGGGAACTTCTGGTGAAGGTCTTTGACAAGCTGTAAGAAAGTATCATGGCACTTTTTGTTCTTAATACGTTCTTTGTCCCTGGATTTCTCTTTCTCTGCAATCTTAGCATTGCTAAGTTTTGACTGGTCGTATGGAAAATTAGCGTCAGAGATGCCTAATACGTATGCAGGGTTATCCCATAGAAAATTCGTTCGCGGGGCATTACTGCGTCCTACAGACCTTGGTACGAGAAACATCTGTGCTCTCTTGGCATCTGTTCTCCTGTCTTCAAGTCGCACAAAGTGTCCATCCTTGTCAATAACGATGAGAAAGGACAGCTCTTTAAGTTCCATACCCAATTCTGGCAGATTTCCACACCTATCATAATAATCATATAATGCCTTAAGAATCATCTCAATACCTCCTCACTGTTTAATTCTGGAACTTGAATAACACCGTACTCCATTTTTGCCCTATAGAACATGGCTTCGGGCTTTTCATTGTTATGGGCAAAGTCCATGTCATACAGCATGATGCCTAAGTCTCGGCTTTCTTGGATAGGGGCATTCAATAGGTCTGTTTCAGGATATATCAGCCTAAATGATGCTGCACATTCACGTGTGCCTAAATAGGGCTGATTAAAGCACTGGCCCTTGGACGCACGACGCTCGAACATGGCGTTGTATTTACCCGGATTCTCATCTTTGTGCAGATGGTTCTGCTCTTTTTGGTCTATCTCTGGATTTTTACTTTCCCCGTATTTGCGGTCATGCTTAGGAATAAATACAAGCTTTGCACTGATGCGGTATCTCACATCCTTCAGCATCAGTGTATTCTTTTGTTGTCTTTTATCGTCCTCGATTATAATAGGTGTTTTGCCGGTAACGGCACCCACCTCGTTTCTTCTGACAGATGTCCATTTGATATCGTTGAGTACTTCGATTCTTGTCACTTGCCAGCGAATGGCAGGTTTCCAAAATATTGCCTCAAAGATGGCGCGTGCTGCTGAGGGGGTGATGACATCATAGCTTACGCGTTCTACTTTCAGTTCTGGTCGTGTGAAGCAGGCAATAGGCCCCCACACCTCCAATGTAAACTCCTTGTCAAAATGTTCCATATGCTATTTTATTAGTATTTCTTCTAACCATTGATTTTCTATCGTCAGTCCTGTATTGTCGTGGTAGAATGACGGACTTTCCACGCAATATACACCTTTGACAACTTCTTCTAAAGCTCCGGCCTCTGCCAGCTTCCTGAAATCGCTGGTTTTTATGTTTACACTGTATTGTGCCAATCTTTTCAGGAGTCGGTAGGAAATCCCCTTGTCTTTCAATTGGGTAACAAGTTCCATGCTGTTATGCCAATTGATGATGACAGAGATAGAATTGTCTTCTATAAGCTGGAAGTTGTGAGCAGCCGTTTCAAACTGCATCTGTTGTTTGTACAGCAACTGTAGGATGTCTGCCTTGTCAAATGTGCAGGAGCGGCTAAACAGTTGCTCAAAGTATTGTCGCATCGCTGCCGGTGCAAACCAGTCCAGTTCGGGAGGCAAGGCCAGACGTGCATTGTTGGTTTGAGTCATAAAGCCTTTCGGTAAAGGATGCTCTGCCGCAAGACTAAATACATAGGTAGGCGAGATGTCTTGCTTTCCCTCTCTGTTGCATCGACCTGCAGCTTGAAGAATAGAGTCCAATCCTGCTTCTTGTCGGAACACCACAGGGAAGTCTATGTCGATGCCTGCTTCAATCAGTTGGGTGGCAATGACCCTTATCACACGTTGGCCAGGGTTATTCAAGTATTCTTTAAGCAGGCGTAAAGTATCTTGGACATGGGCAGGGCACATCATCCTTGACAGGTGTAGGCAGAGACCGTCTTTGGATAACCTGTCATACAGTTCCTTGGCATCCCGGCGAGTGTTGACAATGCAGAGCACGCGGTCGAATTCCGCAATCCGCTTTGCTATATCATCGTATGAGGAGGGAGCATTGTCAACAACCAATTTTACCCGCCTTAGTTTCTCGTGGAGGTTAGCTTCAGTAGGGATAATTTCATGGATGTCTGGCAAACCTTGGAATACGTGCTGGTAATTAGTTCCCCGGTGATTCCCAACCAACACCGGCAGGCTGGCCGTGGTGAATAGTATTGAACAACCAAAGATACGTTTCAATGTGTCCAGTGAGTCAACGATAGGTTGAAGATAGTTGACGGGTAAGGTTTGCACTTCATCAAGAACCACTACGCTGTTGACAATGTTATGTAGTTTTCTGCATCGGGATGGCTTATTGCTGAACAATGATTCAAAGAGTTCCACTGTGGTGGTCACGATGACTGGGTAATCCCAGTTTTCAGTTGCCAGTTTTATTCGGTATTGTTCCTCTGTTTCATTTTCATTTTCGTTGCCCTCGTGGTTCATGTTGGAGTGATGCTCCAACACATTCTCCTCTCCCAAAATGTCTTTGAGTATATGGGCGGTCTGTATGATGATACTTGTATATGGTATGGCAATGATGATTCTGTCCTGACCGTTTTGTACTGCATGGCGCAATGCCCACAGAACTGACGACAAGGTTTTTCCTCCGCCGGTCGGAACCGTGAGGCTGTAGAAACCTTTCTCACGTTCACTTGACAGTCGGCACTGTTGCTGTACATAGTTTCGGATAATGTTCACTTCTGTTTCTGGAGTGATTTGTTTGAAGCTTTCCAACCTTGTTTCTAACTTCTCCAACAGTTCCCCTAATTGTGTATGATTGCCTCTGAGTGCGGCCGTTTTTGGATGCATAAAGGATTCTGTATCAAGATAATCTGCATCAACAAGGCAACTATATAACATCCTCTCCAAGTGATGTAGGTCTTTAGGCTGAAAGGGAAGAGGAGGGATGGTCAGTTTGATGTCAAACAAGCACTTCTCATCAACGTCCTCGGGAATGGTTTTCTTCAACAGTTCTTTTTTCTCGCCTTCGTCGTAAAGTCCCCGATGATGACCCATCAGTGGGTTTGCAAAGAGCATTGCAGCTTGAGGATAATATTTCTGTGCTATCAATGCCCCCACGTAAGCGTGGTGATAGTCACCGGACACTCTGATGGCGGGCTCCATTCCACTTGCTTTCTTGATGTGCTCTTGAAACGTACGTTGTTCTTTTCCCTTGTCGTGGAGTAGCCCCATCACCACTCCCCAGTTGCCCATGCCAAACTTGGATGCGAACGTCTTACACCGCTCTGCCACTCCTTTAGAATGCTTCTCATTGGATTGTTTTACCCAATGACCGTCTTGTTCTTGGTAAAGATGTGAAATGAACATGTTCCTCGGTTACACGGTTTTCTGTTTACTAAATGATTGAGCAGCCAAATGTTGCCCTGTGTTTTGTCATGTACAAATAAAATGTTTGCTTTATCGTTAAAGTGTAAAGTCACAATTTAAAAGCTGACATCGCAAAAATAAAAATAATTCTATTTTTCCAAAAATTTCTAAGTCCTTTTTGGCTCTTCCGACATTTCGAGTGATGGTATGTTAAAGAAGAAAACCGCTGAACAAATTGTATATTTGAATAACCACAAACAAATGTACATTTATGAACAGCAGTTTTCTATATCATGCGTGGGGGCTATACAATCACAAATGCACCCGTGAGGAATACAAAGGTAATACAATTATTCTGCATGTTGAAGCAAAAGAACGTCAAAATGAGTGTCCCAAGTGCGGATGCCGCCATTTGGTGAAGAATGGTTACCGTATGCGTGACTTTATCGGTCTTCCTGTTGGCGGCAAAAAGGTGATAGTCCGCATGAAAGTACAACGCTACAAGTGTAAGAACAAGGATTGTGATTACGACCGCCAAGAGAATATCCCCTTCGCCACAGGCAATTGCAGCTACACCCACCGTTTCGCAAGGTACGTGGTCGGATTGTTAAAGGCAATGACTTTGAAAGATGCGGCCAACCTGTTGGGAGTAACATGGGACACCATCAAAGACATACATAGCCGGTATTTGGAATACCATTACACCCCTCCTTCGTTGGAGGGTGTGGATTGTATCGGCATAGACGAGTTCGCCGTAAGAAGAGGGCACATATACAAGACAATAGTTGTCGACCTGAGGAGCGGACGTATCATATATGTTGGCGAAGGCAAAGGAGCTGATGCCTTGAACGGCTTTTGGAAAAGGGTAAAGCGAAAAGGCATTGACATCAAGTATGTTACCACAGACCTTTCTGCGGCATTCATTTCGTCCGTATATGAACATTGTCCCAATGCGCTTCATGTTTTTGACCATTTCCACGTGGTCAAGCTCATGAACGAAAAGCTGGATGACATACGCAGAGTACAGTACAACATGGAAAAGGATATCAATAAGCGGAAGGTCCTCAAAGGCACGAGATACCTCCTGTTAAGCAATGGTGAGGACATCTTTGACAAGGAATATAAAACGAGGCTTGACAATGCTCTGGACATGAACAAGCCTCTCTCGCAGGCATATTACCTCAAGGAGCAGCTCCGGGAATTTTGGACACAGATCAACAAGGAAGAGGCGGAGAAAGTAATGCTGGATTGGGTAAACCAGGCTAAAGAGAGCGAAGTGCCACAGCTGATGAAAATGGCTGCAACCATTATGGCGCATCGAACGGGAATACTCGCATGGTACGACTGCCATATCTCTACCGGCAAAGTGGAGGGCATCAACAATAAGATAAAAGTAATGAAAAGGAATGCGTACGGATTCAGGGATGAACGATACTTTGAGCTTAGGCTTTATGCACTACACGACTGCCGTATCACTCGAAATGTCGGATGAGCCTCCTTTTTTGCGTTTGATGTTATGGATTGTCGATTAAACAACGTTAAATCTGCATGAATGTTTGTTTTTGTTAAGTCTTATGCTACATAAAAGTGACACTACTTTGTCACCAGCAAATTTATAAATGCTTGTATCACGTTTTATATCAGTGTATTATAAAAAGTTGAATTACTCCTACATCGAGAACTATTACAACGCGATGGACAGCATCATCCGGCTGCTCGACGCCGGAGACGATGTGCCCTCCTGGCAGGAGACACGCTACCGGAAGATGCTCGACGGCCTGCGCATAAAGCGCACCGAGGACTTCGACCTGCTCTATCCCGTCGACCTGTCTTACCTCTTCTTCTTCCGTACCATCCCGTTTCAGAAGGAGGCTCTGGATGACGGGCTGGCTTCTTACTTCGAGCGCGCCGAGGGAAAAGCGGATGTTATATCCCTGCTGGAGCGGTGCCTGGCCAAACAGACGATTGCCATTGCCCTGCGCCGGTTCGATATCCTCGACTTCCCCGTCACCATCCGTAACCTGTTCGACGACTCCAAGGCTGCGCGGGATGGCGCTCAAGAACAAACCCGCATGCTTGAGCTGGCCGACAGGCTGGCCGGGGAAGTGAAGCGCGAACTGGCCGACGTGGACATGCTTCTGACGACGGAAGCCTCCGGAAGCGTCGATACCGACACATCGTTCAACCGTCCCGACGACATAATAATGCTGATGCCATGCTGACGATAGACTTTATGGTAAGGGGGGGGCAATACAGCATCCCCAATGCCTGGGAGGGGCTGAGCCCTTATCTGTTCCAAGCCCTTATACGCGACTTGTCGGCCTTTGCCCGGGGCGCCATGCCGGTGGCGATGGTGCGTGTCAACCATATACCCCAGTTCGGGATAATCCTTTTTGTTAAATATAAGTTTTAGTGTCTTCGGCTAGGTACACAAGAAGCTCTCCGTTCATGGGACATGGACGGTTATGCTGAAAATGTTTTCTTATTAAAAATGCGTTGCGCTTAAAAAAGGCTCAACAGTTTGGTGCTCTCGATGGTGTATCCACCAAGGGCTTTGGGTTTGTTCCCAAAGAAGCAGTATGCTCCCAGTGACCAGTTGTATGCCATCCTCGAAAAGGAAGTCAAAGAGCTTTTTCGAGATGTAGCCTTTGTCGGCAAAGAGCTTGCCGTACAGTCGTTTAGCCAACACCTCAAACACATTTGGATCCTTGTCGCTGACATTTGCGCCAGTGAGGACAAACGCAATAATCTCGCCTCTGTCATTGCAAGCCAGATGGAGTTTGAATCCATGGCACCAGCCCATGGTTCCCTTGCCATCATCCGTTGCAATGCCCTTGAACACCTTGTTGGCATACCGCCTAAGATTGTGGCACACGGGTATCATGGTGGAGTCCACAAATGTAATGCCCGTGCATCTGCCGAATACTTGGAGGTTCAGGAAGAACATCAGGGGGAAGAACACACGGCTCTCGAGTTCTACGAAACGGTTGTAAGACACCGCGTCAGGGAAAAACGACTTCAACATACCCTTGATGAAGAACAGATAATAGTGTTTGAAGTTGCGGAACGAACCGAAATGGAAATAGAGCAGAATGGTCATGATTTCGCTGTCAGACATGGATGCCTTGCGTCTTCTGCGCTTCACTCCGGCCTCACCCAAAAGCAGTTTTCCCGCATTTTCTGACTTAAATTGTTTGCAGAAATCATCAATAACACAAAATAAAGCAGTAACTTTGTAATCGGTAGTCTTAATCATGATGTTTGTAGCTAATTGATTATCACTTATAAAGGTACAAAATCTTGATTAGACTACCAACTTTTTCTCTTACTATTTTTCGACTTTCTTATCCCGAGCTGGGGTAATAACTGATTAAACAGTAACGGGAATAACTTTGATAGCTATTCCCGTTATTTATATATTATCTGCCTTTTAAGAACTTAAATAGACTATTTAGATTAATTCCAATACCACCCACGTTTGGTTCAAGAATTAGTGTATCATTAAGTATTTTGCCAACGCCACCTTTTAACTCTTTCTTCACTCTGAAATCTTGAATAGCTTTCTCTTCTCTAATATCTTGAAATATCTTCTCAAGAAGTGATACTACATCTTGAGGACGTTGGCAAATTTTCCGTATTTCTAAAAATACAAATTTATCTTTGGGAATGGCACTATAAAATATTTTGTGTAAATGTAAAATACGGGATTCAGTATGAGTTCCGTATTTTTTATTTAATAGCTTTGCAAAATGAAGAAGATTATGAAAGAGAAGAATCATGTAGTGCCTGAGAGGTATTAAGTAAGGAGTTCCTTAGTCAGTTCAAGACAGAATCTGATGTCAGCAAATTTCTGAAGCAGTTACACGCGCAGGTATTGGAGAAAATGCTTGAAGGTGAGATGGATGCGCATCTGGGTTATGAGAAGAATTCGTTTTCCGGTCGTAACAGCGGTAATTCCCGTAACGGCAGCTACCCCAAGAAAATCCAAACCGAACACGGTGAAGCGGTCATACCTATTCCCCGTGACCGTAACGGTCAATTCGAGCCCATAGTTGTTCCCAAACATGAGAGCCGTGGGCTTTCTATAGAAAAACTTGTTATCTCCTTATATGCCAAAGGAATGAGCGTGTCCGACATTGAAGAGGAAATGCGTGAAATCTATGAAATAGAACTTCCACATCAGCCATTTCCATCATTACGAACAAAGTCAACCAGGGGCTGCTCAGGAATGGCAGAACTGCCCTTTGGATCCTGTCTATCTTATCGTTTGGATGGACGGTATTGTATTCAAGGTTCGTGACAACGGAAAAATCATCAACAAGACTGTCTATCTCTGTATCGGTTTGAAACAGAACGGCTTGAAAGAAGTCCTTGGCATGTGGGTGGGAAAATCAGAAAGTTCTTCATTCTGGATGGGTGTCCTGACAGATTTGAAGGCTCGCGGAGTGCAGGACATACTGATTACCTGCACTGACAACCTGAACGGGTTTACCGACACCATACGTGCCGTATTTCCTCAGTCTTCCACGCAAAATATGTGTTGTACATCAGATCAGGAACTCCTGTAAATATGTCGTTTACAAGGACAAGAAAGAGTTTACAGCCGATATGAAGAACATCTATAACGCGCCCAACAAGGAGGCTGCTGCCGTGGAATTGGATAATTTGGAAAAGAAATGGGGCGGGAAGTACCCTTATGCCATCCTCTCATGGAGGAATAACTGGGATGACCTGACTGTTTTCTTCCAGTTTCCATTGGAAATCAGGAAAATAATCTACACAACAAATCTCATAGAAAATCTGAATGGAAAAATCAGAAAGTACACTAAATCAAAACTTTCATTCACGTCGGATGATGCTGTGAAGAAAATGGTATACCTGTCTTTGATGGAGATTGAGAAGAAGTGGACAATGCCGATTACTAACAGGGGATTGATTATGAACCAATTTATGCTTATTTTTGAAAACAGAATCCAGATATAAGAGAACTTATAACTGAATCCCGTTTCTATTTACACAAAATTATGGATACTGCCGAAAATATAGAAAAACTTATTCTATAATTCCGATTTTTGTCTTATCTTTGCGTTTGAAGAGTTCTTTGAAGGTTACGCAACGTACAGAAAAATAATGCAGTAGATAACTAACTTAATCGTAACCTATTACTATTATGAGTAATAAACTTATGCTCATTCCCAGCAAATTACATTCTTTTCGTAACTTCGTTACACAAATATACAAAAATTATGCGACATGGAATTTATGCTTTCTTCTTTTTGTCAATGATTCCTGTGGTTTTGGCAAAAACGGATAGTGCAATTGCGGCAACCAGTCCGATACCGGCAAAGTAGTACCAGATATAATGCGCATTAGTGCTGGCTGCTTCCCACGCTTCTCGTGTCTCAAACAAAAGCGGGTCGGGGCAGTATTCTGTCAGAAGCACACCGGCAATGCCGAATCCGAAAATGGAAGACAAGAATGAATGGAGATGGCTGAATCCGAGATACATACCTTCTTCTCCCTTAGGGGCCTGTAAAGAGAAATATTCCAGATAGCGTGGGGAGATGAAGCATTCTGCCAAAGCCTGCACCACGATACCCAGCACCATCATCAGCGTGATGTTGCTCATGCCACCGATCACCTCATTATCCAATAGATTGCCGCATGCCATCAGCAATGCCGAGATGGGAATCAGAAACATGCCTATATTCATGGATAAGATGGCCGAACGTTTTGCCATCAGCCGGGTGATGAAGCTTACGCAGCAGACCACGACCAATGGATTCACATTGGCTATCCATCCCGGCTTAGCCGTTTCGCCTGCCATGCGAATCACGTATTTGGGCATGGTGGCATACAATTGCTGCTGCACCATCCAGAAGCCCGTGACGATAAGAATAAGAATCAGTAAACGCCAGTTGGTGATGATGCGCATAAATCCCCGGCCTATTTCGCGCATGCTCTTTCCTTCGCCGGCCGTATGTGCCGATTTATACAATAGAATGACGGATAGCAAAGCCAGGATTGTCATTGCGGCCGAGAAATAATTGATGTAAATATAAGCTTGTTCACCGATGAGATTCCGCAATGGGTCGACAATGGTTTTTCCGGTGAAAGCTCCTATGTTGACCATCATGTAGAAAATGGAATATCCCCGTGCCCGGGTAGCTTCTGTCGTTTCTTTGGCCACTGACCCCGATATGATGGATTTGATAAATGAGCCTCCTACCATGATGACAAACAAAATGGGAACAATCATCCACTTGTTGTTACTCTCCGGTAATCCGGAGAAACGAGTCACCTCACCATATTCCACCAATCCGGCTGCTTCCAGCAGAGTAGGGAGCAGGCCCAGCCCCAAATATCCCACGGAAAGCAACGAAAAAGCTATAAGCATCGATTTCCTGAAACCTATTTTGTCGGCATACGCTCCGGAAAAGATAGGTAACAGATAGAGCCCGCCCGAAAACAAGCCGGAAATCATACTCGCTTCAAAATCATTGAAACCTAAAATGTTGGAAAGATAAATGGTGAGAACAATAAATACGGCATAATATGCCATACGCTCAAACAGTTCGACTGTGTTACTTACCCAAAAGGCCTTGCTGAAACCTTTGGTGGTGGCTTGGGGCGATTGCGTCATCCTTAATGTTTTTTGTTGGGTTGATAGAAAATAAACGCAAAAATACATTTTTAGAATAAAAGAAGCAAATGTCTTTTTCTTCTTATCGATTGATTATTTGTGGCAAGGCTATTAATCAGAAGAGGAGCGGGGCTTGGATGCAAAAGTTACCGGGAAAGGAATAGTTTGGTAACTTATTGAAAATAGGCGTTTTACGCTTGTATAAGTGTGAGATTGCGCTTGTACAAGTGAAAGCTTGCAGTTGTACAACCGTAATCCCACACTTCAGGAACGATATGGTGTGGGCTTACGGGTGCTTTGCCCGGCGGTTAAGATTAGGCTGCTGTCAGAATCGGAAGAAGTTCTTAGCGTTATGATAGCTGATATCTTCAATCATCTGATTTACACGTTCCATTTCGGATGCGGGAATTTCACCGTTTTCCACATCACGTCCCACAAGGTTGCACAACGTGCGACGGAAGTATTCATGACGAGGATAGGAGAGGAAAGAACGGGAATCGGTCAGCATACCTACAAAACGGCTCAGTAATCCCAGCACGGAAAGCGCGTTCATCTGTTTCTCCATACCGTCTTTTTGGTCAAGGAACCACCAACCGGAGCCGAATTGTATCTTACCGGCGACAGTTCCATCCTGAAAGTTCCCCAACATAGTAGCAATCACCTCATTAGCGCATGGATTGAGATTGTAGAGGATGGTCTTCGTAAGCTTTCCTTCCGAGTTCAGACGGTCAAGGAACTTAGCCATTGCTTTCGCCGTAGTAAATTCGCCGATTGAATCAAAGCCGGTGTCAGGCCCCAACAATTTAAACATCTTGCTGTTGTTGTTGCGGATGGCTCCATAATGGAACTGTTGCGTCCACCCCTTTTCCCAATCCATTTCTCCAAACACGACCAACATGGCCGACTTGAATTTCAAGACCTCTTCTTTAGTCAGCATCTTGCCGCCATACACCTTATTGAATATAGCATTGATTTCCGCATCCGTATAATCTTCAGCATAGAACTCTTCAATGCCATGATCGGATAACTTGCAACCTTGTCCGGCAAAGAAGTCATGACGTTTGCGCAAAGCGG
The DNA here is from genome assembly GCF_002998435.1 of Bacteroides zoogleoformans. Classification (NCBI taxonomy): domain Bacteria; kingdom Pseudomonadati; phylum Bacteroidota; class Bacteroidia; order Bacteroidales; family Bacteroidaceae; genus Bacteroides; species Bacteroides zoogleoformans. Next base: position 319,089 of record NZ_CP027231.1, read on the forward strand.
CAATCATGTTGTCGAAACTCGAGATGCTAACACCACTCACCTCTGCCAGCTTTTCTGCGTAAGCGCGGAAGTCGGCAGGATTTTCCACCGCCATAGCCTTGTCGGGACGCCAAGTAGGCAACATCTTTATCTCAAAACCGCTTTCGCGAGTCCTGATGTGGTATTCCAAGGAATCAATGGGATCATCGGTCGTGCAAACCACTTCCACGTGATAACGCCGCATCATGCCGCGTGCCGAATATTCCGGCCGCTTCAGTTTTTCGTTGCATTCCTCATATATATCACGTGCGGTTTTAGGATTCAGAATCTTATCAATGCCAAAAGCTGTTTTTAGTTCAAGATGAGTCCAATGATACAACGGATTGCGGAAAGTGTAGGGTACGGTTTCCGCCCATTTCTCGAATTTCTCCCAATCGGTGGTATCTTTACCCGTACAGAAGCGTTCATCCACACCATTGGTACGCATGGCACGCCATTTGTAATGGTCTCCACCCAGCCAGATTTCCGTCAAGGACTTAAACTGATAATCATCTGCCACCATTTGAGGAATCAAGTGACAGTGATAATCGATAATCGGCATTTTAGCCGCATGCTCATGATACAACTTCTGTGCAGTTTCTGTTTGCAACAAGAAGTTCTCATCCATAAAGTTCTTCATCTTTTTGTGTTTTAAATATCTAAAAATATTACTTGTCTGATATTATACGTTTATAGCATTGATTTTAAGGGAATAAGGCTAATAATTCTTTTTTGTTTTTATTAACCGTTATCGAACACAAAAGTAGAAATTTTACTTGGAGGAACAAAATAATTCGTATCTTTGCGGCGAATATTTATAATATTTAAGTTTTAAACGTCCACACCTTTATCGACTCAGGAATACACCTTAAAATGGGGAATAAGATTTATACCATTAAAGACATTGCACGTATGGCAGGCGTCTCTGCCGGAACCGTGGATCGCGTATTGCACAATCGCGGAGACGTATCTCTTGCCAGTAGGGAGAAAGTTCAGAAAGTGCTCGATGAGATAGACTATCAGCCAAACATGTTTGCCATCGGGCTGGCTGCCAAGAAACGCTACCGCATTGTTTGCATTATACCTTATTATATAGAGCACGATTATTGGCATGCCGTAGCCCAAGGAGTAGGGCGTGCTGCGCAAGAACTCCATCCTTTTAATGTAGGAGTGGACTTTTTATATTATTCGCATGCCGACAAGCAGTCTTACGAAGAGGCATGCCGGTTTCTTCAACAAGAATCGGCCGATGCAGTATTGATTGCACCGAACTTCGAAGAAGAGACGCTGAAGCTTACATCTTATCTCGAAAAGAATGACATTCCTTACGCGTTTGTCGATTTCAACATTGAGCACACACATGCCTTATGCTATATCGGACAAGATTCCGGAGTCAGCGGCTACATTGCCGCCAAGATTCTGATGAATAGTTATGAAGCGGGGCAGGAGCTTGTGCTTTTCCTTAACAGCCAGAAGGACAATCCGGCAGAGATACAGATGCAGCGCCGCCTGGAGGGCTTCATGCAATATCTTACCGAGAGGCACTACGACCTGCCCATTCACGACGTCATTCTGCACAAAGAAGACGCAGATGCCAATCAACAGATATTAGATACGTTCTTTAATGAACATCCAAAGGCTGTTTTAGGGGTGGTATTCAATTCCCGCGTATATCAGGTGGCGCACTATTTGCAGACAAAAGAACAGAAGTTGAAGAATCTGTTAGGCTACGACCTTCTGCAAAAGAACGTGGAATACCTGAGAACGGGCGAAGTGAACTATCTCATCGGCCAACGCCCCGGCCTGCAAGGCTATTGCGGAATAAAAGCCTTGTGCAACCACATCGTATTCAAAAAAACGGTTACAGCCGTAAAATACATGCCCATTGATGTCATGATGAAAGAAAACATTGACTTTTATTTTGAATTCGAGTAGTCTTCATACATCTTTCAATCGGACTGATAATAACAAATTATCCTATCAATCATTTAAACCTATTTTTAAAATGAAAGCATTAAACAAAGAAACAGCGGTGAAAGTACAACGTCCGGAACGTATCATCCAGTTTGGCGAAGGAAATTTCCTGCGTGCGTTTGTGGATTGGATTATCTACAACATGAATCAAAAGACCGATTTCGATAGCAGCGTAGTGGTAGTGCAGCCCATCGACAAAGGTATGGTGGATATGCTGAATGCGCAAGATGACCTTTATCACCTTAATCTGCAAGGTCTGGAGAAAGGAGAAACCGTTAACAGCCTGACTTTGATTGACGTAATCAGCCGTGCTTTGAATCCTTATACGCAAAACGAAGAGTTTCTGAAGCTGGCAGAACAACCGGAAATGCGCTTTGTCATCTCCAACACAACCGAAGCGGGGATTGCCTTTGACCCTTCATGCAAACTGACCGATGCTCCCGCCTCTTCCTATCCGGGCAAACTGACACAGTTGCTGTATCATCGTTTCAAGACATTCAATGGCGACAAGAGCAAAGGGCTTATCATCTTCCCCTGCGAATTGATTTTCCTAAATGGACATAAACTAAAAGAAACGATTTATCAATACATCGAATTGTGGCAGTTGGGCGATGAGTTCAAAACCTGGTTCGAAGAAGCTTGTGGCGTATATGCTACCTTGGTCGACCGCATCGTACCGGGTTTTCCTCGCAAGGATATCACCGCTATCAAAGAACAGTTGCAATACGATGACAACCTTGTTGTACAAGCAGAGATTTTCCATCTGTGGGTAATCGAGGCTCCAAAAGAAGTGGCAAAAGAGTTCCCCGCAGATAAGGCCGGCCTGAACGTGCTGTTCGTTCCTTCTGAAGAACCATACCACGAAAGGAAGGTTACACTGCTGAATGGCCCTCACACTGTTCTGTCTCCGGTATCCTACCTCTCCGGAATCAATATTGTCCGTGACGCTTGCCAACATCCGGTAATAGGCAGATACATCAACAAAGTGATGTTTGACGAGCTAATGGAAACATTAAACTTGCCTAAAAACGAGCTGAAGAAGTTTGCGGAAGATGTGTTGGAGCGTTTCAACAATCCGTTTGTCGACCATGCCGTAACCAGCATCATGCTAAATTCATTCCCCAAATATCAGACTCGCGACCTTCCGGGGTTGAAGACCTATCTGCAACGCAAAGGTGAATTACCTCAAGGATTGGTGCTCGGTCTTGCGGCCATCATTACATATTACAAAGGCGGCGTTCGCGAGGATGGTGCTGAAATCGCTCCAAACGATGCACCTGAAATCATGAAACTGCTGAAAGATTTGTGGGCGACCCGCGATACTCAGAAAGTAACGGAAGGAGTATTGGGCGCAACGTTTATCTGGGGAGAAGACCTGAATTCCATTCCCGGACTTAGTGCTGCTGTGAAAGCCAACTTAGATTCTATTTTGTCTAAGGGAATGTTGGAAACAGTGAAAAGTATTCTCTAAGAAGTCTTCCCAAGGGTCTGATGGCTCTTGGGGATTCTTTCTATTCTGCCGTGCGCAGAATAAAGGTGGTGGCGCCAATAGTTACAATTGCTCCATCCTTAATGTGTATATGATCTTTTTCGCCTAAAAGTTCATTGTTCAGGAAAGTACCTGTCAGACTGAGAGCATCGCGTAGCGTATATACCAATTCGCCTTGCTTGTTACGTTTCACATTGATAATGCAATGCCTGCGATCCATGCTCATATCCGAACTTTCTATGGGAACATGAACAATTGTTCCCACACAACGACGCCCTATCACATTATCTCCTTCTTTAAGAGGCAGTATCTGTTTGAATCCAAATACATTTTCTATAACCGTTATGCTGCCGAAAGATTTTTTATATTCTTCTTCATTGAGAAGCTCCTCTTTTTGAGAAACTTGGTTCTTTGTTTTACCTAAACGAATGCTGAATTGTTTTTTGCATTGCTCGCAAACGAAGACCAATGACTGACCTTCGCTATACTTTGTTTCATCGAACATTAAATAACTCTCGCATTTGGGACAACGGATTCGCTTCATTGGCTGTCAAAGTAATTTTATAATTGATGAATAGGGTGAGAGATACTCTTATTTCTTCAGTACCCACGCGTTCTGATAAGCTTCATTCTTACGAATTTCAGTCAAAGCCTGATAAACTTCCGCTTCTGTGCTGCACGACAGAATGCTGACACGCATCTTGCCATCACCTATGATAGCTTTTGCACCTGAAAATCCTTTTTGTATCAGGTGTTCCGCCATCAGCTGTGCATCTTTCTCTGTTCCCACACTTGCAACAATGATGTGATAAGGTAGGGGAGGAGGAACGGGCTTGACAATCTCCGGAGCATCTACTGTCTGAGTGACCGCTGTTACCGGACGCGAGACATTTGCCATGACTTCGGGTTTTGCAGGTGCAAGAGCAACCGGATTTTTTTTATTCTTTACCGTTTTTGAAACAATTGGAGTAAAGGCCAGAGATTGCTTCTCTATCTTCTTAAAAAGATCCCCGGGAAGCAGTTGCGCATAATTTCCTTCTAAAACTTCCGTGTTTTCCAACGGAGTGGACAGCAGGAAGAATAACACAACGGCCGCTATCATAGCCACAGCATTCGATAAGTACGAACGGTTAATCTTGATTTCAAAGTTCCTTTTCTTATTCCCCTCTATTGCCGGTGTCAAAGGAATGAGCTTTCCTCCGGTAGTTTGCGTCAAAGCAGATAGCTTTTTCATTTCAAAGCTATCCAGGCCATATAGATAAGGGCTGGTGATTTTATCATCGTAAGGAATAAATTCATAGGTTCCATAGATAGAGTAACGAAGTTCTCCTACATTGGGTAAATCCAGTTTCCCTTCTTCATGAAGAGTGGCAAAAATATCTTCCACTTTCCTTTCGATTATTCTGGTAGCATCTGCAAAACTGGTGTTATAGACAGCCATATAAGATTGCACCAACACTCCATCATTCATTGTCAGTTGGGGATTGAAGCCGATGATACGGGTAGGGGGCAGGAAGAGGCTCTCTTCCTCAATCCTTGTCGCCGAGGTGTAGTGAGCAACAAAGCCGCCTAATCCCGGAACAATGACACAATCATTTTCCAGTAATAATGCTTCTATGTGTTGTGATAACTCAATCATGCAACAAAAGTAACTGAAATATCCGATATAAACCAGCTTTCGGTACTTTTTCTTATCAAGAATTTATAAAGAACACACTTTTACTTGCCGCAATAACAGTATAAAAAAAAGCTTTTTCAAACCACGCAATAAGAAACAGTTTTTTTTCATACATTTGCAATGTTTTTATAGGTCTTTCTGATGTAGAAAGACAGAAGTTTGGTGCTCTATAAAGCAGAATAGAACCAAGCTATTATAAAAGAAAATACTTAAATCATTTTGAGAGAATGAACTATATACAGACAGAGATTGATGGCGTATGGCTGATTGAACCAAAAATTCTTCATGACGCTCGCGGATATTTCATGGAGGCATTTAAAGAAGAAGAGTTTCGCGCCCATATAGGAGATGTTCACTTTATTCAGGATAATGAATCTAAGTCTTCTTTCGGGGTGCTGCGTGGTTTGCATTATCAGAAAGCGGAATACAGCCAGGCCAAGCTGGTACGTGTCCTATGCGGAAGGGTATTGGATGTAGCTGTCGACTTAAGAAAATCATCCTCTACATTCGGTCGATATGTCAGCGTGGAGCTGAGTGGAGAAGACAAACGACAGTTTTTCATCCCGAGAGGTTTTGCGCATGGTTTTTTGGTATTGAGCGATGAAGCTGTTTTTACTTATAAAGTGGACAATGCCTATACTCCCCAGTCCGAAGCGTCTATCCGCTATAATGACGAGACAATCGGCATAGAATGGCCCATTGCTGGAGAATCACTCATATTATCAGAAAAAGACAGACACGCCGCATCATTCAAAGATGCGGTTTATTATGAATAATCAATGAAAATAGCTATTGTTGGTACAGGCTACGTCGGTTTAGTGACCGGCACTTGTTTTGCGGAAATCGGTGTCAATGTAATTTGTGTAGACACTAACAGTGAAAAAATAGAAGCACTGAAAAAAGGCGTCATCCCCATCTATGAGAATGGATTGGAAGATATGGTAAACCGTAATGTGAAAGCAGGGCGCTTGCAATTCACAACTTCTTTAGAGAGTTGCTTAAACGAAGTGGACGTTGTGTTCAGTGCCGTGGGAACACCTCCCGACGAGGATGGCAGTGCCGACCTGAGTTATGTATTGGAGGTAGCTCGCACCATTGGACGAAATATGCAGAAGTATGTATTGGTGGTAACAAAAAGTACCGTACCTGTAGGTACTGCTCGGAAAGTGCGTGCGGCCATTCAGACTGAGTTGGACAAGAGAGGAGCAGATATTGAGTTTGATGTCGCTTCGAACCCGGAATTTCTGAAGGAAGGCAACGCCATCAATGACTTTATGAGTCCTGACCGTGTAGTAGTGGGGGTGGAATCGGAACGTGCGAAAGTGATAATGAGCAAACTGTATAAACCTTTCTTGCTGAATAACTTCCGCGTCATTTTTATGGATATACCTTCTGCCGAAATGACCAAATATGCCGCCAACTCCATGTTGGCCACCCGAATCAGCTTTATGAATGACATTGCCAATTTGTGTGAATTGGTGGGAGCTGACGTCAATATGGTACGGAGCGGTATAGGTTCTGATACTCGTATCGGACGCAAGTTCCTATATCCGGGCATCGGCTATGGGGGCTCTTGTTTTCCAAAAGACGTAAAGGCCCTGATAAAGACAGCCGAACAAAATGGATATAAAATGAGTGTGCTTCAAGCTGTAGAAGAAGTTAATGAGAACCAAAAAAGCGTCTTGTTCGAGAAGTTGCAGAAGCATTTCAATAACAACCTGAAAGGAAAGACCATTGCTCTGTGGGGATTATCGTTCAAGCCGGAAACAGACGATATGCGCGAAGCACCCGCCTTGGTCTTGATTGACAAACTATTGAAAGCCGGATGTAGCATACGGGCATACGACCCTGCTGCCATCAATGAATGCCGTCGCCGCATTGGCGATAGCATATTCTACGCGAAAGACATGTATGACGCTACACTGGACGCGGACGCATTGATGCTGATTACCGAATGGAACGAATTCCGTTTACCATCGTGGGCAGTCATCAAGAAGGCTATGAAGCAGTTGCTGATACTCGATGGGCGTAATATTTATGACAAAAAAGAACTGGAGGAACAGGGCTTTATATATCGTTGCATCGGTAAGTAAGTTACAGAATTTGAAGGAGAAACTATGAATATAAGACGAAGTACGATTCTCATTGTGCTTGTTCTTTTATCAGCATCATGCGGCAACAGGCAAAACGGAAGAATGTCTGAAAAAGAAGACATTACTGCCAAACAAATGTTGCAAGGCATTTGGGTGGATGACGAAACCGAAATGCCATTGATGCGCATTGAGGGAGACACAATCTATTATGCCGACTCTCAAAATATTCCAGTATCTTTTAAGATAGTCCAAGACACCATATACATATATAGTAAAGAGCCGGTAGCCTATAAGATAGATAAACAATCGGAATACAACTTTTGGTTTCATTCTCTGATGGCTGACGTTATTAAACTTCATAAATCGGAGAATACCGAGGACCTTCTGGCGTTCAGCAACGGTGATGTAGAGATTATTTCGTCAACGCCGGAAGTTGTAAAGAAAGACAGTATTATAATATACGAAGGCACGAGATACAGAGGGTATGTATATATCAATCCTTCTAAGATGAAAGTCTTTAAAACCTTTTATTCCGAGAATGGGCTCGGGGTTGATAATGTATATTATGATAATGTGATACACATCTGTGTGTACCAAGGTAGAAAAATGCTTTATGGACGAGACATTACCAAAAACATGTTCTCGGAACTTTTTTCTCCTGAAATGCTGAGTCAAAGCATTCTTGCGGATATGAATTTCGTGGGAGTGGATAGCGCAGGCTATCATTATCAAGCCACTATCGGTATCCCCGAAAGTTCGGCATATAACCTGATAGATATGATTATCGGATTCGATGGGAAGATAACAATAAGAAAGGCGGAGTGAGTTCCGCCTTTCTTATTGCTATACTTTCCTTTTCCTTTTTTAACTTCATGAACGTTTAGGCTTGTTGTTTTGCTTATTCCGGTTGCTTTTTTTTCTTGGCTGTTTACGCCCATTGTTATTCTCCCGTTTATTTCCATCGGATGACTTTGGATTATATTCCGGCGCTTTTCCGAGCTCCTCCGGAAACGGTATCTTATAAATATCTTTTTCCAGGAAACGCTCAATAGCCTTAAAACTCCCTTGTTCTTTTTCTGACACAAAAGTGATGGCTACACCGTCATTGTTCGCACGGGCTGTACGACCGATACGATGCACATAGTCTTCACTGTCATGAGGGACATCATAATTTATCACCAAACGAATATCATCAATATCAATACCTCTTGCCACGATGTCTGTAGCCACCAAGATATTGATACGTCCGGCCTTGAACTCATACATCACGGCTTCACGCTGTGCCTGCTCCAAATCCGAGTGCATCTCGCCGACATTCAGTTTCATTTGCTTCAAAGCTTTGGTCACCTCTTTTACTTTCAATTTGGAAGAAGCAAAAATGATGACGCGTTCCGGCGTTTCTTCAGCAAACAAATTGCGGATAATCCCCAACTTCTGATTTTCATAACAAACATAGGCTGCTTGCACAATCTTCTCTGCCGGCTTTGAAACTGCAAGTTTAACCTCCACCGGGTTATTGAGTATATTGTGAGCCAACTGTTGAATCTTAGCCGGCATGGTGGCAGAGAACATGATTGTTTGACGCTCTTTGGGAAGATACTTGACTATTTGCATGATATCATCATAAAATCCCATATCGAGCATACGGTCGGCTTCGTCCAAAATGAAATAAGAGACACGTGAAAGGTCAACATACCCCAGACTGAGATGAGCGATCAGACGGCCGGGAGTCGCAATGACTACATCAGCTCCTAAAGTCAGCCCCTTTTTTTGCTGCTCAAATAAAATTCCGTCATTACCGCCATATACAGCCACGCTGGATACAGGCATGAAGTAAGAAAAGCCTTCCATCTGCTGATCTATTTGCTGAGCCAATTCGCGAGTGGGGGCCATGACAATACAATTAATGGCATCAGCCGGATGCCCGCCTTCCGAAAGTTCGTTCAGTACGGGCAATAAATACGCTGCGGTTTTCCCGGTTCCGGTTTGTGCTACCGCTATCAAATCCCGTCCTTCAAGTATGACCGGAATAGATTTCTCTTGTATGGGTGTACACTCTTCAAAACGCATGGCATCCAGCGCATCGAGTACATTGTCATTTAAATTGAGTTCGGCAAAGTTCATGTATATCTTTAAATTTAAGCTTATTTCCGCTTTGGAGACAAAGATAGAAAAAAGACTTCTAAATTACATGCTATTGTTTTAAGTTATTGAGGAAGGTCAATATACGAATCCTTAAACCCTAAGAAATAGAGCACTCCGTCCAAGCCAATCGTATTTATAGACTGTTTGGCATTGGCCACCACCTTGGGCTTGGCGTGAAAAGCAATTCCCAGACCGGCAACACCAAGCATCGGTAAATCATTGGCTCCATCTCCCACGGCAATGGTTTGGGCAATATCCACTTTTTCAACTTGAGCTATCAGACGCAACAATTCGGCTTTTCGTTTGCCATCCACCACATCTCCCAAATAACGACCGGTCAACTTTCCATTTTCTATTTCCAATTCATTGGCATACACATAATCTATTCCATACTTCTTTTGAAGATATTGCCCAAAGTAAGTGAAACCTCCTGAAAGAATGGCTATCTTGTAGCCATATTTTTTCAATACATACATTAAACGATCCACTCCCTCTGTGATAGGTAGCCTTTCCGCAATCTCTTGCATCACAGACACATCTAAGCCTTTCAGCAGGGCCACTCGTTCGCGAAAGCTTTCTATGAAATCAATTTCCCCTCGCATGGCACGCTCGGTAATGGCTTTCACTTCTTCGCCCACTCCGGCACGCATGGCCAGTTCATCAATGACTTCGGTTTCAATCAACGTAGAATCCATATCGAAACATATCAATCTACGCATCCGGCGATACATGTTGTCCAACTGGAAGGAAAAATCCATTTCCAATTCTACTGCCAACTTCATCAATTCTTCTTGCATGGCAATACGATCTTTCGGAGTACCTCGTACCGAAAATTCAATGCATGCCCGTGTACGAGACTCGTACTCATTCAGCGGAATACGCCCTGTAAGGCGTTTGATGGCATCAATATTCATGCCCTGCTCTGCCAGAATGCGGGTTACGGCAGCAATCTGCCGGGCAGACAGCTTACGACCCAATAATGTAAGAATATAACGGTTCTTGCCCTGCATGCTCACCCAGTTCTCATACTCTTTCACTGTAATGGGATAGAAACGGACGGTTACTCCTAAAGAGGAGGCTTTAAAAAGCAGCTCTTTCATAATAAAACCTGAATGCTGCTCCTCTGTCTTACACAGAATTCCCAATGAAAGCGTATTGTGAATATCTGCTTGTCCTATATCTAAAATAGTAGCATCATATTTAGCCAGGATTTCTGTGACAGAAGCTGTCAAGCCGGGACGATCCTCCCCTGTAATACGAATCAGGATAAGTTCAGTGTTTAATTGTTGCATAAGCCATCTTTTTGATAATCTAATAGGTTACAAAAGTAGGTATTTTTTTTACTATCTATGCTAAATAACATAAAAAGATGGATACTAAAAGCAAGTTTTTTACTTGTTTATTTGGAGTTTTGTTTAATATTTACTTACCTTTGCACCCGATTTCTGAATAAAAAGCTTTGATTATCAATTGATTTACATCATCGAGGTCAAAGAAAACAATGTTCCGGGAAGAAATCACTGTTGAAGGACAGGCCCGGATAGTATTAACCAAAACCGCATTACATGAAATATGTAAAATGGATTTTTGTTGTATTACTAATAAGTTCCTTGACTTCTTTTGTGGAAAAAGACAAACCTACCGGAGGTTTGAATGTGGGTGACATGGCCCCGGATTTTACAATTCAAACCATGTCGGCTGGACAATCGCAAACAGACCTTTCAGACCTGAGAGGAAAGTATGTGCTGCTCAGTTTCTGGGCAAGTTACGATGCGCAATCCCGGATGCAAAATGTAAGTTTGAGCAATGCGCTTCGCTCCGCTTCCCCCAATAATGTAGAAATGGTTTCCATCTCATTCGATGAATATAATTCAATCTTTGAAGAAACCATTCGTAAGGACCAAATAGCTACGCCCACTTGTTTCGTGGAAACCAAAGGCGAATCTTCCGGCCTTTTCAAGAAATATCGCTTAAGCCGCGGATTTACCAGCTATTTATTGGATGATAATGGTGTAATTATTGCCAAAAACATCTCTGCTGCAGAACTTTCTGCTTACTTGAATTAAGCAAGGCACTTGTTTTTATTGCTTAATAATTAGTGAGATGAAAGTGGGAATGTTCTCCCGAAAGCTGTTTTCAACGGAAAGAGAGGGAACGAATAAAAGAGGAAAATGAATACAACAAAAAGCCCTTGGCGCACTTTGTGGCAGCACAAATGCGCCAGGGGCTTCTTCTTTTTCAGCTCTTATGAAAGCTGGGGTGTCAATCCTAAAAGCGAGGCTGAGTTGTGTGACGGCAGCCATGCATGAGATTCTCAAGTGTCATAAAATGGACACATATAAAGGTTTGCAAGATTTGTTTGTATGGAGCGATAGCCTGTATTTGTGTTATTATTCTTACCTTTGTCGCGCTTCGGAAGGAGACGCCAAGATAGTCTTGCAGCCCTCAGATAAGCAAAGTGACTATTATTATGAGTTCGGGAAATATGGAATTTAGAGAGATGCGTCGTAAGCGTCAGCAATTATCAGAAACGGAATGTATAGAGATTCTTGAGAAAGCCACATCGGGAATACTTGCCCTGCTGGGTGATGGCGACTATCCTTATGCCGTTCCTATCAGCTATGTCTATGCAGAAGGAAAGCTGTTTTTTCACAGCGCCTTGAAAGGGCATAAGGTTGATGCCATACGCAACTGCGACAAAGCCTCATTTTGCGTTATCGATAAGGATGAGATTCACGGCGAGGAGTACACTACATACTTCCGCAGTGTGATTGCCTTCGGTCGAGTACATATCCTTGAAGATGATGAAAAGAGGATGATAGCTGCCGAAATGTTAGGTAATCGCTATAATCCCGATGACGAGGAAGCGCTTCGCAAGGAAATTGCCAAAAGTTTCAATCACATGCTGGTCATCAGCCTTGACATTGAGCACATGACCGGCAAGGAAGCCATTGAACTGGTGAGGATGAAAAAGCAGAACACATAGCGATGAAATCACGTCTGTTAAGTTAAATGTTTGTTAAAGGCGTTTTGGAAAATCCCCTGTAATCTTTTAATTCCTACTTTTTGGTAAGTATATGACCATTTTGTGCCTTATTGCAAATCGTCGTTTCCCATATTACCTTTGCATCGTCAAAAAGGGAATAAACGTCAAAAAATAAAAGGCAATGGAACAGAATACGATTCAGACAGAGAATGGAAAGAGAAGCAGAGACTATGCAGCTGCACTTGATTTTCTAAGCAAACATAAGGAAGTTGCTTTCGCCACATGCGAGGACAATCGTCCCAAGATACGCGTCTTTCAAATAATGCGTCAAGAGGCAACAAGACTTTATTTCGCTACATCTGCACAAAAGGCCGTCTATCAACAGCTGAAGAGAAATCCGCACATAGAAATCCTTGCTCAGAAAGAACAGCTATCCGTGCGTTGTACCGGCAAGGCAGACTTCAACGTAAACAATGAATGTAAACAATGGATTTACAACAATAACCCCGTCCTACCACGGCTTTACAGCAGTTACGATAAACTGGCTTACTTCTCTCTCGATATTGAGGATATGGATTATTACGACCTTCGCCCAACTCCGCCCATACTTCGTCATTTTAATCTCCTTGAAGGAACGGAAACAGGTGGCTTTGTGGGAGAGCGGTTTGCACAGAAAGGATAACAATGGATAGATTAGAGAACATAAACCACGCACTACAAATGCTGTTGGAGGAAACGGGCGAAGAAATGACACTTCCTCAAACTCTTCCTCTTAAACAGCGATTGCTGCGAGCATTGATGAATGTCAGGCAACCGCTTCATCCCTCGCGAGAACTACTCAATGCACAAGACGAGGAACTAAGGCTACAGCGTGACGAAAAAGGAATTGTTGAAATAAACGGGGAAGGCTTACAGTTGTGGCAAGGTGACATAACCCGACTGAAAATAGACGCTATCGTCAATGCTGCCAATAGTCAGATGCTTGGTTGTTTTGTTCCTCTCCATTCGTGTATCGACAATGCCATCCATTCCGCGGCAGGCATACAGCTACGCTGTGCCTGCAACAAGATGATGCAGGCACAAGGGCACGAAGAACCCGCGGGACAAGCCAAGATAACGCCGGGCTTTAACCTCCCTGCACGTTATGTCATTCACACGGTTGGACCAATTATTCCTAATGGTGTGCCAACAAAAGAGCAAGAAGAACAGCTCGCTTCCTGTTATCGTTCGTGCCTTCAGATTTCCGAAAAACACAAACTGAAAAGTATTGCTTTCTGTTGCATCTCTACAGGTGTGTTCCGTTTTCCACAGAAATTGGCTGCCGAGATTGCTGTCAGTACCGTAAAAGCATATCCGATACAGCACTTGAAGACTATAGTATTCAATGTTTTCACCGATACCGATTATGACATCTACCAACAACTTATCTGAAAGAATGGCACATGTGCGAAGGCTCATTGACGATGCTGATTATATACTGATTGGTGCAGGGGCCGGACTCTCAGCGGCTGCCGGGTTAGACTATGGCGGGAAGGAGTTCGAGCAGGAGTTCCAACCGTGGATAGAACGGTATGGCATCACCGACTTGTATTCCTCGTCTTTCTATCCTTTCAAGACCGAAGAGGAGCGATGGGCATATTGGGCAAAACACATCTGGTTTTCCCGTTTCCGTCCTGAGGGAGCAAAACTGTATCGTAACATTCTGAGAATCATAGGAGGAAAAGAATATTTCGTAATAACAACCAATGTTGATGCACAGTTTGAGAAATCGGGATTTGCAAAGGAAAAGATATTCGCAACACAGGGCGACTATGCCTATCTACAAGCAAAAAGCGGACAGTCACAGACACTCTTCTACAACGAATTATGGGTGAAACGAGCCTTGGTGGCAACCGTAGACTGTAAAATACCCACAGAACTCATTCCGCTTCACCCTCAGACCGGAGAGCTGATGAGCCCTAATTTACGTTGCGATGACACTTTTGTAGAAGACGAGCAATGGCATCGGCAGGCGGAGGCGTATCACGACTTTGTTGAAAAAGCATGGAACAGCAAGCTGCTCCTGCTTGAATTCGGCGTCGGTTTCAACACACCGTCCATCATTCGTTTTCCGTTTGAACAAATGGCTGCAAGTAACCCAAATGTCTCACTCGTTCGCTTCAATCGTGATTATCCGCAAGTGATTCAAGAGAACATACATCATTTCACTTACTTTACGGAGGAACTGAATGAAGTAGCGGACAGTCTGCTTGCCGGTATAGATTCCAAGGTATAATCAAACTTAGGGGCTATCCCAATTTTGTGCATGATTTCCTCAACATGCTTTTCGACCATCGGAGCGAATGAAGAGTCTATATTCCCGTCGCCCATATTGAGGAAGCCACCGCTGAACGCCAGACCTTTGTAGTTCATTTTGCAGAACGAGAAGATTTGAGTGCAGGCAGGCGTTTTTTTAGCCTCTCCACAATCATTTTGTTGGCCACTGAAATTTGCTCGTAGGTATGGCCTGTTACGAGCAATACGTTTTCTGAACTTTTTGTTTCCATTTTAAAACCCTTTATTGTTTTATCCACTTGGTTTTTCGGGTTCTTGCTTACTTGGGTGCCTTTCTGTACAGATAGAATGCGATGAAAGCATAAAGCAGGTTAGGAATCCAGACTGCAATCACCGGAGGCACATTTCCATTTACGGCAAAAGTAGAAGCAATGGTCTGGAAAAGAATATAAGAAAAGCTTAGAGCCAGGCCTATCCCTAAGTGCAACCCCATGCCTCCCTTTGTTTTCCTTGAAGACAAAGAGACACCAATCAAGGTTAAAATAAAAGAGGCAAACGACATGGCAACCCGTTTGTGATATTCTATCTCAAACTCTTTGATATTGGCAAACCCTCGTTGCCGTTGGCGATCTATATACTCGCTCAATTGAGGGCTGGTCAACATTTCCTGCTGGTTTTTCATGATGAGAAAATCGGCAGGTTCCATAAAAAGGACAGTATCTATCAGGTCACCTTTCTCGATGCTTTCCTTCATGCCATCCATCCGGCGAATCATGTAATCTTTAACAGTCCATTTATGTACGGAAGTTGTGTCATACGTGATGGAGCGTGCCGTAAGATGAGACACCAGCTGCTTATCATTGAACTTATCCAAAGAAAAGCGATAGCCGGTTTTACTATAATCTTCAAAGCGCTCGATATAAGCAATGACTCCCGTATCCACTTCCAGTTGAACATTTCGTGCAGTATTTGCCTTACGGGATTTATAATACTTGTCTTCAAAATTGATACGTGTCACACTGCCTTTAGGAATGACGTACGAACCCAGGCTAAATGTCACCAACGCGATAATGGCTGCCGAAACCATGTATGGACGCAACATTCGCTTGAAGCTCATGCCCGTAGAAAACATTGCAATGATTTCTGAATTTTCGGCTAGTTTGGAAGTAAAGAAGATGACAGCAATAAATACGAACAGCGGACTGAACAGATTGGCGAAGTAGGGGATAAAATTCAGATAATAGTCAAAGATGATGGCGCTCCACGGGGCTTCGTGCGACATGAAGCGATCCATCTTCTCATTGAAATCAAAGACCACTGCAATCGAAATGATCAATGCAATGGCAAATACATATGTACCCAGAAATTTCTTAATGATATACCAATCCAGCCGCTTCAGATATTTACCCTTCGGCAGCTTGACTTCCTCCCATATCTTCCAGCTCCGGTTCTTCATAACCTTGTCGATACACGTTTTACCATCATCGGTTTCCAAGTAGCGAAGTCGCCGGCGATGATATGTTTGCGAGCTTCGCCCACCAGCCACAAGTAGAATGCCAGATTATGAATGGAGGCTATTTGCATGGCCAATAGTTCTTGCGCATGAAACAGATGGCGCAGATATGCTTTACTGTACAAGGCATCTACGTATGATGCGCCATCCGCCTCGATGGGAGAGAAGTCCGTCTCCCATTTCTTGTTACGCATATTGATGATGCCGTCTTTTGTAAATAGCATGCCGTTGCGCCCATTGCGGGTAGGCATCACGCAGTCAAACATATCGACTCCGCGCTCGATACCCTCCAGAATATTCACCGGTGTTCCCACTCCCATCAGATAACGCGGCTTATCTTTGGGAAGGATTCCGTTCACTAATTCTATCATTTCGTACATTTTGTCTACAGGCTCACCTACAGCCAATCCGCCGATGGCATTTCCATCCGCCTCCTTGGAGGCCACAAATTCTGCCGATTGTGTGCGGAGGTCTCTGTAGACGCAACCTTGCACAATGGGGAACAAAGATTGTCGATAGCCATATTTCGGTTCGGTTTCATTGAAACGTTTAATGCAACGATCCAACCAGCGATGCGTCAAGCCCAATGACCTTTTGGCGTATTCATAATCCGAGTTTCCGGGAGGACACTCATCAAAAGCCATCATGATATCCGCGCCTATGGTACGTTCTATATCCATCACTTTCTCCGGAGTGAAGATGTGCTTGCTACCGTCTATGTGCGAACGGAATTCCGCACCCTCTTCACGCAGCTTACGAATATCGGATAGCGAAAACACCTGAAAGCCACCGCTATCGGTCAGCATAGGGCGGTCGAAACCGTTGAACTTATGCAATCCGCCGGCTTTTTCAATCACTTCCAGCCCCGGCCGCAGATAAAGATGGTATGTGTTGCCCAATATGATTTGCGCCTTTATATCATCTTTCAATTCGGGAATGTGTACGCCTTTCACTGTTCCTACTGTCCCCACGGGCATAAAGATAGGAGTTGCAATTTGCCCATGGTCGGTAGTGAGCAGGCCGGCACGCGCATTTGTTTTGCTGTCTGTATATTGTAGTTCGAACGTCATCCTTCTTTCTTATCTTTTTTTACCGACAAGTCAATGGCATCAGCCACCTTTTCGTCAGTCAACGCAATGGCGAACACTTCTTTTATATCTTTTACGTAATGGAAAATAAGTCCCTGTAGATATATCTCTTGTATTTCTTCTATGTTTTTACGATTCTCATCGCTTAAGATGATTTCTTTGATACCGGCACGCTTGGCCGCCAAAATCTTCTCTTTGATGCCGCCAACCGGAAGCACTTTGCCGCGCAAGGTTATCTCTCCTGTCATGGCGAGATTGGCTTTCACTTTTCTTTGCGTAAGTGCGGATGCAAGGGAGGTTGCCATCGTGATACCTGCCGACGGGCCATCTTTCGGGATAGCGCCTTCGGGCACATGCACATGAATGTTCCAGTTATCAAAGATTTCGTCGTCAAGGTGCAATAAAGAGGAGTGTGCTTTGATGTACTCCAATGCCAACATGGCAGACTCTTTCATCACATCTCCCAAGTTTCCTGTCAGTGTCAGGCGTCCGCCTTTTCCGCGACTCAAACTGGTCTCCACAAAAAGAATCTCACCGCCCACAGCCGTCCATGCCAGACCTGTGACCACACCGGCATAGTCATTGCCCTGATATTTGTCACGAGTATATTCGGGTGCTCCCAAGAAGTCATACAAATCTCCCGGTTTTATCTCTTCTTTCGAGAAACAGCCGTTCGTGGCATATTGGCGTGCCGATTTGCGAAGAATCTTTCCGATTTTCTTTTCCAACTCGCGTACGCCGCTCTCACGAGTATAATTTTCAATGACAGCTTCCAATGTGTTCTTCGAGAACTTGATGGCATTCTTCTTCATACCATTGGCTTCCAACTCTTTCGGAACCAAATGGCGGCGGGCTATCTCTATTTTCTCTTCAGTGATATATCCACTGACCTCAATCAACTCCATACGGTCGAGCAATGGCCCGGGAATGGTGTTCAGATTATTGGCTGTGGCGATGAACATAACCTTGGACAAGTCGTAATCCACATCCAGAAAATTGTCATGGAACGTTGTGTTCTGTTCCGGGTCGAGCACCTCAAGCAGGGCAGAGGAGGGGTCTCCTTGATGGTCGGAGCCCACTTTGTCTATCTCATCCAGAATGAATACTGGATTGGAAGAACCGGCTTTTATCAAGCTCTTGATGATTCGCCCCGGCATTGCTCCGATATAGGTTTTGCGATGTCCGCGGATTTCGGCTTCATCGTGCACGCCCCCTAAGGACATGCGGATGTATTTTCGCTTCAAAGCTGCCGCAATGGAGCGTCCTAAAGATGTTTTCCCTACTCCCGGAGGGCCATACAAACAGATGATGGGAGCTTTCATATTGCCTTTCAACTTCAGTACGGCAAGGTGTTCCAGAATACGCTCTTTCACCTTCTCCAGGCCGTAATGGTCTTTATTCAGCGTTTTCTCGGCATTGGCAAGATTCAAATTGTCCGCAGTATATACCCCCCATGGCAGAGAAAGCATTGTCTGCAAATAATTCAGCTGTACGCTGTAGTCGGGAGATTGTGGGTGTGAACGTTCCAGTTTGTCTACTTCTTTCAAGAAAGTATCTTTCACTTCCTTGCTCCACTTTATCGTCTCCGCCTTTTGGCGCATTTCCTCTATTTCCTGCTCCTGTCCGCTGCCTCCCAGCTCATCTTGGATGGTTTTAATCTGTTGCTGCAAGAAATACTCGCGTTGCTGCTGGTCTATGTCCTCCCGCGCACGCATTTGAATGGATTCCTTTATCTCGGCCAACTGCACTTCGCGGTTCAATATTTCGAGCAAACGATAAGAACGAGCCCGCAAGGAGTCGATGTGCAACAATTCTATCTTTTCATCTTTTTTTAGCGGAAAATTCGTACAGATGAAGTTGACAAGGAACATGGGATTATTAATGTTCTTGATGGCAAATGCCGAATCTTGCGGAAACATCTCGGACGATTTGATGTAGCGTACGGTCAAATCCTTGCAGGCCTCTACCAATGCCTGGAATTCTTTGTCCTTCTTGTCAGGAAGGTCGTCATTCAGCGCTTCTATGCGTCCTTTCAAGTAGGGAACCGTATCTGTGATTTCTTTCAGCTCCAAGCGCTTGGAACCCTGAAGAATGACGGTAGTGCTCTGGTCGGGCATTTCAAGTATACGAACAATCTTGGCAATGGTGCCTACAGTATGCAAATCCTCAAAAAGCGGAGATTCTGTCTCAACCTGCTTCTGGCATACCACAGCTATGTATGAATTCTTCTTCTCTGCTTCCCGTACCAGCCTGAGGGACGATTTTCTCCCCACAGACACCGGCATAAACACACCCGGGAACAATACCATGTTTCGCAGAGGCAATATGGGCAATATCTCCTTAACTTCAATATCCATCAATTGTTCTTCGCTCCCTTCAAAATCTGCAATTACAGAGAAAGCATTCTCATCTCTATTTTCGATATCACTCAGATAATCTCTTTTCTTCATTTCTTTCTTTTTAGTTTATGTCATATCGGCAGGCCGATAAAACGCCTGCAAAGTTAATCTATTTCTTTATAACAGGAAGTTATTCGTTCTTTAAAAAGACAAAAACCATACCATTTTCGCGGCGGTTCTATCAGCTTTGATTATTTTTGAACCGAATTTAAAGAATACGGCTATGTCAAGTTCAACTTTCCGGTTTAAAGGTTTTACTATTGAACAAGATAAATGTGCCATGAAAGTAGGTACGGACGGAGTGCTTTTGGGGGCATGGGCGCCGATTGATCAGGCTAAACGCATACTCGATGTAGGAACGGGTACGGGATTGATAGCCTTGCAATTGGCACAACGCAATGCGCAAGTAGGCATTACGGCTCTCGAAATAGATCCTGTTGCCGCGACGCAAGCCGCGGAAAACGTGCGTAATTCTCCTTGGGCCGACAGGGTAGAGATAATATGCCAGGATTATCAGGTTTACAATCCGGCAAATAAATTCGACCTTATCGTGTCCAATCCCCCTTACTTTGTGGATGCTCTGAAATGTCCCGATGAACAGCGATGTATGGCAAGACATGCAGGTGGATTGAACTACTTCACGCTCTTTAGGAAATCGAAAAGCTTATTGACGGAAGAAGGGGTGGTAAGTATCATTATCCCCTCGGAGGTAGAAAAGATTGTGCGGGATGCGGCATGGGATAACGGTCTTTTTCCGATACGCCGGATGCAGGTCTTCACCAAGCCCGGAAAGCCATGCCGGCGCATTCTGCTTAGTTTCGGCTTTCAAGAAAAAGGATGTATGGAAGAATGTCTATGCATCGAAACCGTGAACAATGAATATACCCCGGAATACCGACATCTTACAAAAGAGTTTTATCTGAAAATGTAAATAGATGCATTCCGGCAATTGCCGGCTCGCATCTCCTCCGTATCAACTCCGTATATCCTCCGCATCTATAGATACGGAGAGAGTACGGCCTTGATACGTCTTTGATATAGAGCAGGTCGCCAAAATTTCATTTTTGATGGCTTGTAGAAGATTGTATAAATCGGTGAACCCTATTCGCGAGGCTGCTAAACAGAAAGGCAAAAGCGGAACATTGCCATTATAAAAGCAGAACTATTAATAGTTTGAAGGGATTTTCTGTAATTTATGTGACATTTTTTTTGTAATTTCAAATTAATGCTTTATTTTTGTCGCATTAAAAGAGATGAATATGAACTATAATACTGTAGCACATCATTACCATCATCCTGACGAATAATTCGGTGGGCGCATGAGTGTATGTATTCTACAATAAGTAATAACGAGGCTTACCGAATATGGGGTAGGTCTCGTTTTTGTTTTATGCCAATCGGATTTCGGGATTGAACCCGATAAATGAACTGTGAATAAATTTAAAATAAGAAGACCAATCATGTTAAGAATTGCAGTACAGGCCAAAGGCCGCCTCTATGACGAAACAATGGCTTTTTTAGAAGAATCGGACATAAAGTTGAGTGCCATGAAACGCTCATTGTTGGTACAATCGTCGAACTTCCCTCTTGAAGTGCTGTTTTTGAGAGACGATGATATTCCTCAATCAGTGGCTACGGGGGTGGCTGATATAGGCATTGTAGGTGAAAACGAATTTGTGGAGAAGCAAGAAGATGCCGAGATAATCAAGCGTCTGGGGTTCAGCAAGTGCCGTCTGTCTCTGGCAATGCCGAAAGACATTGAATATCCGGGAGTGAAATGGTTTGAAGGAAGAAAAATAGCGACTTCCTATCCCGGCATTCTTTCATCATACTTAACAGAACAAGGGGTAAAAGCCGAAATACATGTCATTACAGGCTCGGTGGAAGTTGCTCCGGGCATCGGTTTGGCAGATGCCATTTTCGATATTGTGAGTTCCGGCTCTACTTTGGTGAGCAACCGGTTAAAGGAAGTGGAGATTGTGATGAAATCCGAAGCCTTGCTGATTGGCTGCAAGAATATGAGTGAGGAAAAAGCCGAAATATTGAAAGAGTTGCTGTTTCGGATGGATGCCGTGAGAACGGCCGAAGATAAGAAGTATGTATTGATGAATGCTCCGCAAGAGAGGTTGGAAGAAATTGTCGCTGTGCTTCCGGGCATGAGGAGCCCCACTGTGATGCCGTTGGCACAAGAGGGTTGGTGCTCTGTACACACAGTACTTGATGAAAAATGTTTTTGGGAAATCATCGGAAAGCTGAAAGCATTGGGGGCTGAAGGCATCTTGGTATTGCCGATTGAGAAAATGATTGTGTAACAAGTGAGTTTTAAGAAACAGACAGAAAAGAGGTATGCCATTTTTTAACTTATAATTTTAAAGAACACAATATGATATTAATATCAAACCCGGATAAATCGCAATGGACGGAAATTCTGAAACGCCCGATGATGAATACCGAAAGCCTGTTTGATACGGTAAGAAGTGTCATTGAGCGCGTGAAAGCAGAAGGTGATAAGGCCGTCTTGGAATATGAAGAGAAGTTTGACGGTGTGTCATTGGCATCATTGTCCGTATCGGAAGAAGAAATGGAAGAAGCCGATGGACTGATAAGTGAAGATTTGAAAGCTGCCATTTATCTGGCCAAACAGAACATCGGGACTTTTCATGCCGCACAACGGTTTGAAGGGAAGCAAGTGCAGACACAACCGGGGGTGAACTGTTGGCAGAAAGCTGTTGCCATTGAGAAAGTAGGATTATATATTCCGGGAGGAACAGCCCCCTTGTTTTCCACTGTATTGATGCTGGCTGTTCCTGCCAAGATTGCCGGATGCAAGGAGATTGTGTTATGCACACCTCCGGGGAAAGATGGAAAAGTGCATCCCGCCGTGCTGTTTGCCGCCAAAACAGCGGGCGTGAATAGAATTTTCAAAATCGGAGGCATACAAGCCATCGCGGCAATGGCTTATGGCACGGAAAGTGTACCTAAGACATATAAAATCTTCGGTCCGGGCAACCAATATGTCACGGCTGCCAAACAACTGGTCAGTCTGCGTGACGTGGCCATCGATATGCCTGCCGGCCCCTCTGAAGTGGAGGTCTTGGCCGACGAAACAGCCAATCCGGTCTTTGTTGCCGCCGATTTATTAAGTCAGGCGGAACATGGGACAGACAGTCAGGCTATGCTGGTCACCACTTCTGCAAAGTTGCAGCAAGCAGTGCAAACGGAAGTAGGGCGCCAATTGGCCTTATTGCCTCGCAGAGAGATTGCGGAAAAATCTCTTGCCAACAGCAAATTGATAGTGGTAGATAGCATGGAGGAGGCTATTGAACTGACCAATGCCTATGCTCCGGAGCATCTTATCATAGAGACCGAGAACTATATGTCCGTGGCCGGTCGGATAAGGAATGCAGGTTCCGTATTCTTAGGTTCGTTCACTCCGGAAAGTGCCGGAGATTATGCTTCGGGCACCAACCACACTCTGCCTACAAATGGTTATGCCAAAGCATTTGGTGGCGTCGGCCTTGACAGCTTTATCCGTAAAATAACTTTTCAGGAGATAAAGCCCGAAGGCATTCGCGCTATTGGTCCCGCCATCGAAGTGATGGCATTGCACGAAAACCTGGTTGCACATAAGAATGCGGTCACCGTGAGGCTGAATGAGATCAATCGTAAGAAGTAATCGTATAACTCTGTCCCCGATATAATCATGAAACCATTAAAAGAATTAACCCGCCCGAACATTTGGCAACTGAAGCCTTATTCTTCGGCGCGCGATGAATATAAAGGTGCAACCGCATCCGTCTTTCTTGATGCGAATGAGAATCCTTATAACACACCTCACAACCGTTATCCGGATCCAATGCAGCGGGATTTGAAGAAAGAACTTTCCAAAATAAAGAAAGTGGCCCCTGACCGCATATTTCTTGGAAATGGCAGTGACGAAGCCATCGATCTGGTGTATCGTGCTTTTTGTGAACCTCGTACAGACAATGTGGTGGCCATAGACCCCACCTATGGAATGTATCAGGTATGCGCCGAGGTCAATGACGTGGAGTATCGCAAGGTTTTGCTCGATGAAGAATTTCAATTTTCGGCAGATAAACTTTTGGCGGCATCCGATGCGCATACCAAGCTGGTATTCCTTTGTTCGCCAAACAATCCGACCGGCAACGACCTGCTTCGCCGCGAAATAGAAAAGCTGCTTGGAGGGTTTGATGGATTAGTGGTGCTGGACGAAGCTTATAACGATTTCTCCGAAGCCCCTTCTTTCCTTGAAGATTTAGATAAATATCCCAATCTTATTGTTCTTCAGACCTTTTCTAAAGCATGGGGATGTGCAGCCATTCGTTTGGGTATGGCATTTGCTTCGTTGGAGATTATCAGCATTCTCAACAAAATAAAATACCCCTACAACGTGAATTTGTTGACACAAAAGCAAGCCATGGAAACGCTATACCGTTACTATGAAGTAGAGCATTGGGTGAAGACCTTGAAAGAAGAACGGGAAAATCTGGAAAAAGAGTTTGCAAAGTTGCCTTGTACCGTACATATCTTCCCTTCCAATGCCAATTTCTTTTTGGCTCGCATGACGGATGCCGTGAACATTTACAGTTATTTGGTCAGCGAGGGCATCATTGTACGCAACCGCCATTCGGTATCGCTCTGTGGAAATTGTCTGCGCATAACGGTAGGGACACGCATGGAAAATGAGAAACTGATTGAAGCGTTGAGAAGATTCAGAATAGGGGAACACTTATAGAGGAGAATGAGTATGAAAAAGGTACTTTTTATAGATCGTGACGGTACTTTGGTGATTGAACCTCCCGTTGATTATCAGCTGGATTCTTTAGAAAAATTGGAGTTTTATCCGAAGGTGATGCGTAATTTGGGTTTTATACGCAACAATCTGGATTTTGAATTTGTCATGGTGACTAATCAAGATGGACTGGGAACAGCTTCCTTTCCGGAAGAATCTTTTTGGCCGGCACACAATTTGATGATGAAGACACTGGTGGGAGAGGGCATCACGTTTGATGATGTTTGTATAGACTGCAGTATGCCCGAAGACAACGCCCCGACCCGCAAACCACATACAGGTATGCTCACTAAGTATCTGGATAATCAGGAATATGACTTGGCACATAGTTTTGTCATCGGCGACCGTCCTACCGATGTGGAACTGGCAAAGAACCTGGGATGCCGGGCCATCTTGCTGCAGGATGATGCCGCCTTGTTGCATCCCGAAAGAGGTACTGCCGCATGCGAAGGTCTTGAAGCTTATTGTGCCCTTATCACCAAAGATTGGGATAAAGTAACGGAATTTCTTTTTGCCGGCGAACGCAAAGCGGAAGTGCGGCGCACCACCAAAGAAACAGATATTCATGTGGCTTTAGATCTGGATGGAAAGGGGCGTTGCGATATCACTACCGGACTGGGCTTTTTCAATCATCTGTTAGAGCAAATAGGCAAGCATGGCGGCATTGATTTGACAATTCGCGTGAAAGGTGATTTGGAAGTGGACGAACATCATACCATAGAAGATACAGCTCTTGCTTTGGGCGAATGCATCTATCGGGCTTTAGGCAGTAAACGAGGAATAGAACGTTACGGCTATGCTCTTCCCATGGATGACTCTCTTTGTCAGGTTTGCCTTGATTTCGGCGGGCGTCCATGGCTTGTATGGGATGCAGAGTTCAAGCGCGAGAAGATAGGGGAGATGCCCACAGAGATGTTCATGCATTTCTTTAAATCGCTAAGCGATGCGGCTAAAATGAACCTCAACATCAAAGCGGAAGGGCAGAACGAGCATCATAAGATAGAAGGAATCTTCAAAGCCTTGGCCCGTGCACTGAAAATGGCTGTGAAAAGGGATATTTATCATTTTGAGCTACCCAGTTCCAAAGGGGTCTTATAAGGGGATGGCATAAAAGTTTCAAGAAAACGGCGTTTCTTTTTAGTATAGTTCGTATTTGAATTGTATTATTAAACAAAGGGAATAAAATCTCTTTTTCAGTAATTAATCATTTATTTAAACTTAATCATTTTACTATGCTAAAACGAACAACTTTAAGTGCGATGCTATTTTCCATAAGCCTTTGTGGCGGAGTAGCATTTGCTCTACCAGTCATGGGTGCAGAGCGTGTCGAAATCTCTCAACAAGTCGGAAAGTGTACCGGCAGCGTATTAGACAATCAAGGGCAACCCGTCATCGGTGCTTCTGTTGCTGTAAAAGGAGGGCAAACCGGAGCTGTGACAAACCTTGACGGAGAATTTTCCATCCCGGACGTACCCAGAGGAACTGTACTGAAAATATCTTTCATTGGTTACAAAACGGTTGAGGTTACTTACAAAGGCACTCCCTTGACCATAACTTTGGAAGAAGATTCCGAACTTATCGGCGAAGTGGTCGTTACTGCCATGGGTATCAAACGCTCTGAAAAGAGTCTGTCCTATGCCACTCAGCAAATAGGCGGTAAAGAACTCACTACGGTTCCCACAGCCAACATGCTCGACAATCTGGCCGGTAAGGTGGCCGGAATGAGCATCTCAAGTTCAGCGGCCGGAGTGGGTAGCTCTGTAAAAGTATTGCTTAGAGGCAACCGCTCCATCTACGGAAACAACCAGCCGTTGTATGTAGTGGACGGGACTCCCATCAATGCCAAACCATTGACCAATGGTGCCAACAGTGATGGAGGCTATGGTGGTTCCATCGACGCCGGAGACGGCCTGTCGGGCATTGCTCCCGAAGACATCGAAAGCATCAACGTGTTGAAAGGTGCTTCTGCTGCCGCACTTTACGGTAGTCAGGCAGCCAATGGTGTCATTATGATCACTACCAAGCGCGGTTCGCAAGATAAGACAACCGTCAACTTCACCTCCTCTTTCCAAGCCGATATGCCCTACATGACTTACGAATTTCAGGATAAGTATGCCATGGGGACAGCCGGTGTCAACAAGCCCTCCAACATGCAATGGGGAGCCAAATCGGATAAACCGATAAACAATGATTTCATCGATGACTTCTTTGAAACCGGACAGCTTTTCCAAAACACCGTTGCCGTGAGTGGCGGCAGCAAAATGTTGCAAAACTATTTTTCTTATCAAAACACTACCGGAAAAGGCATCATGCCTAAGAATAAACTGGAAAGGCATAATATCAGCTTACGCAGTACCACTTCCTTATTGGACGGGTTTATCGACGTAGATGGCAGCGTGGCGCTTACCAAACAAAAGATGAATCATGTGCCTTCTGCTCCGAGCCGTTATTTCAACCCTATCGTAGGACTTTATCTATTCCCCGAGGGAACCGATGTGTTCAATACCTTTAAGGAAAAATACGAGGTGATGAATCAAAGCCGTAATATCATGACCCAAAACTGGACTCACGAAGAAGACATCAACAAGAATCCCTATTGGCTCGTCAACCGATACAACTATACCTATAATATGGAAAAGGTAATCGCTAAGTTGAACTTGACTTTCAATCTTACCGATTATCTGAATCTGAAGTTGAGGGGTAGTTACGATAAGACCAATGGTTTCTCCGAACGTCGCGTAAACTATGGAGTCAGTATCATCTCTTCCAATGATGATTCAGGTGGAGGTCGTTTCGAACGCTACCACGATGAATTCTCCAATACGTATGGAGACGCCCTTCTGAACTTCAACAAAACATTCAGTAATTGGAGCGTTCTGGCCACTTTGGGAACTTCGGTTAGTAACAGCAAAATAGTGAAAGACGGTATGCGCATCACGCTGAACTATCCCAACTTCTTCCACATGAATAATTTTACAGGTCGCCCGCAAAACTCTAACAGTTTTGAAAAGAGAGTTCTTTATTCCGTATTCGGAACAGCTTCTCTCGGATGGAAAGACATGCTCTATTTAGATGTGACAGGACGTAATGACTGGTCATCCACTCTGCCGAAAAACAATCGTAGTTTCTTCTATCCCTCGATAGGTACATCATTTATATTCAGTGAGATGTTGAGTAAGACAAATTCGCTGCCTTCTTGGCTCACTTTCGGAAAAGCGCGCTTGTCATGGACTCAAGTGGGTAACGACATGCCTTGGGGTAAGACGATTGTTTACGACTCTCTCAATGAACTCGGCGACATCACTGCCAACACCATTGCTCCGTTCACTGACTTGAAACCGGAGAAATCAACCTCTATCGAAGCGGGTTTGCAGTTGAAGTTGTTCGACAACCGTTTAAGTTTTGACTTCGCTTTTTACTCCACCAGCACCAAGAATCAGTATTTCCTTGTGGACAACACTTCCGGTACGGGGTACTCCAAGTACTATATCAATGCCGGTGAAATCAGGAATACCGGTTTCGAGGCTTCGATTGGCTTCACGCCGGTTCGCACCAAAGACTTCGAATGGAATGGCTCCATCAACTTCTCGACAAATAAGAATAAGGTAGTCTCTCTGCCCGAACAATATCAGAAAACCGGTTTAATATTGGGAGGCGGTGATTCATCTGCGTTCATGTTCAAGCTGTTTGAAGGCGAAGAATGGGGCAATCTCTATGTAGACCGCATGAAGCGTGATGACCAAGGACGTGTCATCGTGACCGAAACCCAGAAAGACGGGGTGGTGACCCAACAGTTGGCGCAAACCAACGAGAAGCAATATGCAGGGAATATCAACCCGAAGTTCATGCTCAGCACACGTCACCAATTTGTATATAAAGGCGTTTCATTGGGATTCCAGCTCGACGGGCGTTTCGGCGGCAAGGCCATATCGCTGACGCAAGGTTTCCTGAATAAATACGGACGCAGCCTTGAAAGTGCTCAGGCACGCGACGCCGGCGGCGTGCATGTTCCTGCCGTAACGGATAAAGGAGAAGTCTACAACAAGCCCATCAACGCCGAAGTATGGTATACTTCCAAAGAAGGCGAAGTGGCTTTGTACAATGCAACCAACGTACGCCTGAGAGAACTGTCTCTGGGTTATTCTCTCCCGGCTTCCTTACTTGCCAAGACCAAATACGTAAAGGGTGTCACACTGTCATTGGTGGCACGCAACTTATTCTATCTGTATCGTGATGCGCCATTCGATCCGGAGTTTGTACTCTCTACAACTTCCAACAGCATGACCAACATGGATAACTTCAGCATCCCTGTATCGAGAAATATCGGATTCACTCTAAACGTTAACTTTTAAATGATGCATATATGAAAACGAAAAAAATATTATTCCCACTATTTGCGGCCGGATTGTTATTGACAACCGGATGTACCGATAATTTTGATGAATATAATACCGACCCCTATGCCGTGAAACCGGAATATATGGAAGCCGATTTGGCATACATGGGAGGAAGTATCACTCAAATGGAAAAGTCCATTTACTTCAATGCCAATAACTGGGACTGGGACTTCCAGATAGCCCAAAATCTTTGTGCCGACATCTTTAGCGGTTTCATGGCTCCTCCCACTCCATTCAACGGTGGAAAACACAATGGCAACTACTTCCTCATGAAGGGTTGGACCAGCTATTCCTTCGGCATGTACAACGGAGGCATCATGGCTCCTTGGAAGAAGGTGAAAGAGAATACCCTTGACAAGAAAGAGTTCACCGAGGTATATGGTGTAGCTCTCATCCTGAAAGTTATGGGTATGCAACGCTCTACCGACTGCTACGGGCCTATTCCTTATTCTAAATATGGCGAAGGAGGCGTGTCGGTGGCATACGACTCGCAAAAGGACATCTACAAGCAGTTCTTTACCGAGCTTGACGAAGCTCAGAAACTGATTAGCGATTTCTTGCAGAGCGACCGAAAAACAGCCAAGCTGCTCAAGAAGTGGGATCTCATCTACACAAGCGACTATGAAGCTTGGATGAAGTTGGCCAACTCTCTGCGCCTGCGCCTTGCCATCCGCATCTCTAAAGTAGATCCCGCATGGGCCAAAACCGAGGGAGAAAAAGCATTGAGCAATGCATATGGCGTGATAGAGACCAAAGCGCAAAGCATGATTCTGCCTACGGCAACCATGAAAAACCCGCTTAACATTCTGGCTTATGCATACAATGACATACGTATGAGCGCCGATATGCAGTCTATCCTTATCGGTCTGAAGGACCCGCGTATAGCTGTCTACTTTAGTAAGGCTACGGACTCCAATCCCGAAATAAACGGTCAATATATAGGTATTCGTCAAGGAATCGACTATCCGTCTAAGGCTCAAAGAGAGAAATTCTCTAATCTGGGAGAGGCGTGGGTCATGGACAAGAGGAATGTAACCCCGATTGTGCTGATGTCTGATGCCGAAACATACTTCCTTAGAGCCGAAGCCCTCTTGAGAGGATGGCAGCCGAAAAACGCAAGCGACAAAGTAGAGGAATTGTATAAGAAAGGGATAGAGGCCTCTTGCTCATATTGGAACGTCAGTGGCGGAGAATATATCAACGGCACTACGCAACCTACTGCCTATACCGACCCCAGCGATAAGAAAGAAGACGGCACGCACAATACCCGTTTCGATGCTCAACCGGCATCTACCGTCACCGTGAAGTGGGATGAAAATGCTACTCAGGAACAGAAACTGGAAAAAATCATCACCCAGAAATGGATTGCTCTCTTCCCCGAAGGACAGGAAGCATGGTCGGAATTCCGCAGAACAGGCTATCCCAGACTCTTCCCGATGGTTGTTAACCTTTCTGCCGGCGAGATAGATTCAAATATCATGATACGTCGTCTGCCTTTCAATCAAGACGAATACAAGAACAATAAGGAAGAAGTAGAGAAGGCTCTGCAACTGCTGGGGGGACCTGACACCGGCGGTACAAAACTTTGGTGGGACACCAATGCCGGAGCAGCCGACGGAAAGCCCAATTTTTAGTGGCTTTATTAAAGAAACATTGTAGTTAGAGACATCTATTCATTTTTTAGAGATACTGTTCTATATATGGAGCAGTATCTCTTTTTATTGAACTATCTGATGTCCGTATGGAATAATAAGGAGACGCATAGCACGTCTGTCAGAATTTCACCTCCGTTTTGCTTCCGTCGTAGCCTACTGCCAGCACCTTGATGTCCGGGCCTGCTTCCGTATCCAGACTGAAAGAAGCTTTATTGGATACGAATACTGGTGTATCGCCATCATACACTTCGTAGGCCACTACATTTTGCCAGCCCGTCATGGTAATGGTTTTGCCGCTTTTTACGGCGGTTCCTTGCCGTACGGGCAAGCGGTTTTTGAATATTTGCCGGTTGGAATCGGAGATATATTCTATCTTTTCGCCGGGTGCCGGGTAGTTTTTAGCTTTCACGGCGGCTATGGTTTTGTCTATCCGGCTTTGTTCGATTAGAAAGCGTACTTTCCCGTAGTCGTCTATTTCGCTGTCGAAGGGCGACAAGTAGCCCCATTTCCCGAAGAAATCGGTCAAGTCGGTCTGTGCGATGTCGCACGCAATCTTCACAAATTCCAATTGTTGAGCACCGGGGTCCGGTTGGTCGGGCGTGGTACGTATCTTCTCATACAAATCCTTATAGAAATCCGTCTTGCCGCACACGTCGGAAAAGTAGAGCTGCAACTGCCACAACGAAACCAGTTTGCAGAAAACATCTTCCTCACCGGGATGAGGCACGTGTTTCACGAACGAGTTGTAATAAGCCTTTTCATAGCGGTTATTGAAACGCCCCAGCGCTTCCGTCTCGATGCGTGAGGCATTGCCCCATTCGGTTTGCACGTAAAGGGAGTGGACGTTGTTCGTAACTTCGGTCATGCCGTGCCATTTGAATCCGGGACGAGTCTGAAACGAGTGCCCCTGTTCGTGTGCAGGCCCCCAAGGTGATTTCTTCAGTTCGTTCACATCCAGCAGTGTCCTTCTCTCGCTTTCACCTGTCACATTGTATGCCGTGCGGTAAGACGTGGAGTAGAAGTAAGCATGATACATGGCGTGAAAATAAGCGCGGTTCACGGTGGGGCGGTTGTATTTCATCAATCCCATGAACTCTTTCTCCAGACGTACCAGCTCATCGTAAGCATCAATCAGTTGCTTGCCGTTGTTGCCCGCATAGGTCTTGAAGTGTGCGGTGGGGAACGTGAGGTGGGCGTGCTTGCCCAACACATCGAAATACTCGTCAACGGCCGCATTGAGGTATTTCGGCCAGTCGGACGCCTGATGCTTCTGCGAGTCGAAATATCCGTTTACTTTTCCGGTTGCAAAATGAATCTTGACCGGAGGCGCCGTCCGGTAGTCGGGAGTATGGTAGAAGACATA
Source organism: Bacteroides zoogleoformans (assembly GCF_002998435.1). Taxonomy (NCBI): domain Bacteria; kingdom Pseudomonadati; phylum Bacteroidota; class Bacteroidia; order Bacteroidales; family Bacteroidaceae; genus Bacteroides; species Bacteroides zoogleoformans. The sequence goes on from NZ_CP027231.1 coordinate 350,974, forward strand.
TACCAATCCTTTATTCCTCATTTTTAATTTGTTAATTCCCTCGGAAAGCGTATATCGAGATGCGTTCTCATAGCCGTCGCCTCCCGGTTTGTTCAGATTCTGGACTTTCAAATCGAGTTTATATCCTACGGTGGGGCCTACGAACACGATAAGTTCGTCATTTTCTCCTACGCTGATTCCGGTAGGATTGTCGAGCAGACTTAGCGTAGAGGTTTTGTTCACGCGTGCCCACTCGTCGGGATGCGGCCAGGCACGATAGTGCTGAATGCGGAACTCGTGCGGATAACTTCCTTTGTGCAGATAGTAGGCTATGTTGCGGTAGAGGCTGTTCGGCACTTTCTCAATCTCTTCGAGAGAGATGCCGGGCTTCAGTTCCGAGCAGGTGAGGTCGGTAAAGAGCGTAAGCGGGTCGGGATTGCGGCGATAAAACTCCATCTCGGCGCAAGAGGCAAAGCCTTGCCCGTCGCCGTGACCCGACTTCACGATGAACTTGATGGACAGCGGTTTTATCAGAGGCTTGTCCAGCATGACTTTTGCCGCCAGCGGAGAGCCTTTGAAGTCATAGTCCGTCACTTTCGCATAATCGGGGGCGGCCTGTGTGGACACCCAAATCTCCACTTCCTTGAAATGGCCGTTGTAGCCCTCGGTGCGGGGATAGTAAATCAGGTAGTCGATGCTTTCCTGATTCTCGAAGAAATACTCCAGTGTGATGGGAAAATAATGCTCTCCCTTATTGTTCCACGACGAGTGGTAAATGCTTTTGTAATCGCCGTCGAACGATTTCTCTATTTCTCCGCCCTGCTGTGAAGAGCTTGCCGCGGCATGGCTTACGGGCACTTTTACGTCGTCCTTGATGTCGCCGGAAGTTTCTCCCGTATAGCCTGTTTGTGCTTTCTGCGTCACCGGAACTTTCTTTTCAAGTGTTCCGCCTTTCTGCTTTACAACCAGCTCGGTGGTGCGCGCCGCATCTGCGGCGTTGAACGACACGCTGAAGCGATGCGCCTTCTTCACCATCTCCACGGCGCGCGTATCGGCCATGGGCTTAATCCAAGCGGCATCTGCCGGAATGCTGATGTCGTACTCTACGTTGGCCGTAACTTCCAGATTTATCTCTCCGCCGCTTGCGGCAACGGTGAACATCTCGGAAGAAAGCAGCAGGGCCGGAGCCATGCCCAGTTGTTCCACAACGATGATTTCGGACAGTCTCCCGGCTGTTACCTTAATCTCTCCGCGGCGTTTTTCCATCTCCTCGTTGGCAGACACACTGATTTGCAGTATAGAGCCGCGGCCCTGCGTCTTGAGCCATGTTGCGGCATCGCCTTGCACGGTTGCCGTCCAATGGCTGTCGTTCGTCTTTATCTGAATGTCGGATGAGGAAGCCGTCTCGGCGAAGTTCACCGTTTTCTGCCCGATGATGAGGGACAAAGCTTCGTCTTCAGGTTTGTCACTGCACGCAGGCGTCAGGAAAACGGATATGGTTAAAAGAAAAAACAAGTGCAATCTCATGGTAAGTGTTTTTATAGGTTTTCTTAGAAAAGTCTGTTTGGATTTACCACGCCGGTTCAGGACAGAGGTCCTAAATCCTGCCGGCATCTTGTGCCCTTATTACGGTTGAATCCGCAATGGTTTCAGACACTTGCCCCTATCGTGACAAAGGCTTGTGTCTGTCACGACAGGGGCTTTTGCCTGTCGGCCTGAACACTTGCATCTGTCACGACAGGGACATGTGTCTGTCAAAAAGAAAATCAAAACAATATCTTGCTTCTAACCGGCTGCTACAATACGGTTGTTTCTCCGGTCTCCGGGTCGAACATCTCCAGCTTGTATTTGTAAAGCTTGATTTCGGCCAGGGCGAAGTACAGTCCGCTGCCGTGAGGCTCGAGAACTTCGAACCATACATACTGCATCGGAGACGGAAGAACGTAACCCGGAGATTCCACCTCGCTGCCGCTCCCTTCGGGCATGCCTCTGAACTCGGCCACCTTATGCGCCGAGAACCCGGCCGGGTTGAAAGTGGTTCCGTCAAAGGTTTCGCTCACCCAAAGATTCATATTCTTCGGACGATTGTTGTTGTTGGCATGCGTACGGTTTTTGAAGAAGAAGCTCAATGCGCCGATTGCCTCGGGGGCCTTCATCACAATGTAATGCGGGAAAGGCTTGGGGCTGCTCCAACTCATGTGAAAATACGTGTTATAATTATTATCCACCAAGTTTGCAATTACGCCTTCGCCATAGAGCGGCTCGGGATTGCTGGCCCAGATTTGGGTTGCATCTATCTTCATTTGCTCCTTGGAGTCGGAAATTACTTTGATTTTCTTGGGCAACGCGAGCGACTCGGCAGTTATGGTACGCACTTCTCCTTCGCGTCCTTTGGCGGTTACGGGCATCAGCTTGAACTCGATGGCCCCGTATCGCTTCAGCAAACCGTCGATGACGATATGGTCGGCATAGACGCTGGCCAGACGGATGTGCTCCTTGCCCGTACCCGGATGCATATAAGTGACCCGGATGTATTCGTAGTTGGCCGCTTCCGGAATCTTCCAGCTTATTTTGACGGCTCCTTCCTGCGGCTCGGCAGTGAGTGAAGAGGCTTCGATTGCCACGGGCAGGGGGCCCATATCTTCTTTCTGGCAACCCGAAAGTGCAAGCAGCGCAATGGCCCCTGCAAAGGCATACAAAAATAAAGGTTTCATATCGTAAAATAGATTTAAGCGTTAATAACCGGGATTGTTCACAAGTTTGGGATTTCTGTTGACGTCATCGCTCGGTATAGGCAACAGATAGTTTTTCGGCGCCTCGAATTTGCGTTCGAAAGAGATTTCCCTGAGTTGTGCAAATTCGTCGATGTCGTTCCCCTCGATATTAAGTCCCTGAGCTTTCTTGCTGAAGGTTTCTTGGGCAATCATCCAGCGGCGCATATCCCAGAAGTTCTGATTTTCGAGATAAAGTTCTATCTGGCGTTCCCGGCGTACGATTTGGCGCAGTTTGTCCTTATTGAGTTCGGCCACGCCCGCCCACGATTTCTCTACGGTGGGAATACCCGCACGCGTGCGCACCTTGTTCAGGTAAGTCTTGGCGGCATCCAGTTCGCCCGTCTCCACGCATGCCTCGGCATAGCCCAGATAGAGGTCGGCCAAACGGATGACCGGCCACGGATATACTGTGCGGTTGGGACCTCCTTTTCCCATAACCATGTTGGGGTCTGTACCTTTTTTATTGAGGTATCCGCCGGGAGAATAGTTGTTGGTGCGGTTCTTGCGCCCCTGATTGCCATCCTTGAAGAAGTTCAGGAGGACACGTCCCCGTTCGCTCATGTAACCGGGAATGGGGTATGCGTTGTCGGTTCCGTTCAGCACTTCGAAATATCCGCCATGAAAACCCACCCAGGCATAAAAGCGCGGTTCGCGGTTGAGGTTGAAGGCGATGGTCTTCTCTCCCTCCTTGCCATAGGCGGCATGGCCGGCGTCTATGCTGACAACCGCCAGCTTGTTGTCCGACTTGAATTCAGGGTCTTCATCCCACGGCAGTCCGTTCTTCGTATAGAAACGGTTCAGCATGGTCCACGTGAGCGACACACCGTTGGCACCTTGCTCCACGGAGGTTTTCGGCATACATTTCAGTTGTATGTCGTAGTAGCCTTCTCCCCGCGTGTCGGCAAACAACACTTCGGGGTTGGCTGCGCCTTTCCAGTCGAGGGTCAGGGTACGCATACGTCGCACGATGCCTTTCTCCGGGAACTTGTTTGCCGAGCCGTCTTCGCCCCGGTAGGCATCGTTGACGTAGAGGCTGTGACCGTTGCTCTCGGCCAGCTTGATGGCTTCCATCAGTGCGTCGCGTGCTTTCATCCACTTCTGCGCGTCGTATGAGGCGGGCATCAACGCTACGCCTTCTTTATCTTTGAAACCGGCATACGCACTGTTTCCGTTGAACAGGGGCGAAGCGGCGTAGAGCAGCATTTTGGCCTTTACCGATTTGGCCACGATGCTGGTGGCCAATCCGTATTGGTTCTTTATGTCCCGCTTGGCAGGCAGGTCTTTGGCGGCTTCGTCAAGCAGGTCGCAAATCCAAGCCACACACTCGTCGTAAGGCACACGGGTGGGATATTCGGAGGCAAGAATGTCTGTCGACGGCGTTTCCTTAATCAGCAGGATGGGGCCGTAGGCACGCGAAAGCAGGAAGTGATAGTAGGCGATGAGGAACTTGGCCTGTGCCCGATAATCATTCTTCTCGGCATCCGTGGTGTCGGGAAACCTGTCTATTCTTTCCATGAACATGTAGCACTGGCGTATTCCCTGGAAGAAAGTATTCCAGTATGAGATGACCGGTGAGGAGGCCGAATAATTCCCTTTGGGGAAGGCGGCGAACGTTTCGTGCTCGAAAGCGGTTATCACCTCATCGCCCGTGAGCAGATCGAGACCTCCGGGCGTGTTGGACGGGTTGGGCAGATAGGCATAGCAGGAATACAGATAGTCGATACCGTTGTTGCGCCCCGCATACGTGTCGGTGTCCGTAGTCCGCTCGTCGGGCACTACGTCCAGAAAATCGCAAGATACACTGCATATCATGGCCAGTGTCAGGGCAAATATTTTGGATAATAATTTCATATATGTCTATATTTAAGGATGCAAAACTTATTTATCATTGAAGCGGACTTGCACACCTACGTTGAACGTGCGTTGCAACGGATACTTCATTCCGCTTCCTCCTCCCAGTTCAGGATCCCAGAGCTTGAAGCCGGAGAGCGTGAACAGATTGGTTACGCTTGCGTAAACGCGCATGCCCTTATAAGTATAACCCACTTCGAGGTTTTTCAGCTTCAGGAATGCGGCATTGCGCAGCCAATGCGTGGAGGTTTGCTGGTTGTTATTGTTGTAATAGTGCGTCAGACGCGGATAGCGGGCACGGTTGTTCTGGTTGTCTTTGCTCCAGTAGTCATCGGCTATCCATTGCAGCACGTTGCGCCTCTCTTGTGTGCCGAAGGGGTGAAAACCGCTCATCATGAGCGACACGTTGGCCTGGCCTTGGAAGAAGAACGACAGGTCTACGTTTTTATACTTCATGGAGGGGCCGAAACCATATACGATTTCCGGAACATGGGGATGTCCTATTTCAATCCGGTCATCGGACGTTATCTTTCCGTCATACTTGCCGTCGGCATCGGGCTGGTCCACATACTTTATATCGCCCGGAGCAATGGTGATGTTGCCCAGCGTGGAAGTGGGGTTGTTGGCTATATCCGCTTCGTCGATGTAAAGGCCGTCGGCCACGTATCCCATGTAGGTGTTCAGCCGTCGACCCACTTGGCGCAGGGCGGGACGCAGGCCGGGAGCTTCGTCGTATTCGAGCACCCGGTTGCGGGCAAAGGTAAACGTGCCTCTGAACTGCAAGGAAAAGTCCTTGGTGATTTGTTTCCCGTAATCCATGGAGGCGTCGATACCCCAGTTCTTCACTTTGGCGTAGTTTCCGAAGATTTTCGTGTCGGCCGTTCCGAACGAGTTCGGGATGGATTGCTTTTGCTGGAAGATGTCGCTGCGTATTTCCTTGAAGGCGTCGATGGTGAGGTTCAGCGAGTTGAAGAACTGCAAGTCCACCCCGACGTTGTATTTCCGTCCTATCTCCCAAGTGATGTTGTCGTTTTGCAGGCGCGAATAGGTGGGGCCTTTGCGTTCGCCCGTCCGGGCGTCGTCGTAGCCGGTGATGTATCCGGGCGTATTGTTCAATGAAACGATGCCCATGTAGATGAAGCGTTCGCCACCGATCTGGTCGTTTCCTACCAATCCGTAAGAAGTGCGGATTTTGAAATTGGACACGATGGACTTGAGCGGAGTCCAGAAATTCTCTTCACTGACGTTCCATCCTGCCGACACGGAAGGGAAGAATCCGAAGCGGTGCCCCTTTGCGAAGTTTTCCGAACCGTTGTATCCGGCATTGACTTCGAACAAGTATCTGTTGGCATAATCGTAAGTGATACGTCCCGCAAAGCCGAGCTTGCGTTTGGGAAGCGAGCCTATCAGATTATTGTTGCCTATCACGTTATTGTTGTACTCGCTCATGTTGTATAGCAGCATGGCCGACACGTTGTGATTGCCGAACGAGCGATTGTAGTCGAAGTAGCTCTGGAAATAGTAGTTGCGGTCTCCGGCCACGCCCGATCCGGCATTCAGGTTCGGTTTGGAGGGGTTTCCGTCTACGGGAGTCTGTACATATACGGTGTTGCCTTCGGCGTCGGTTTCCACTCTTTCAAGGATGTATCTGTTGCCACCCTGATAGCGGAAATTCGTAGTCCGGCTCCAGTTCTTGAACGAGAAGAGCGCTTTGAAACCCAGTCCCTTGGTGATGAAGTCGAGTTTCTGTTCGTAGTTGAGGATGGACACAACGGTGCTCTCGAACATGTCCTTGTAGCCCGCAGTGGCCACCACCATGGGGTTTTCTATGGGGGTGGAGCCTATCCGTGTGCCTCCCCAATGATACCACGGGTCTCCGCCTTGCGGATACATGACGGGGAAGTCGACGGCGTTGTTCTGCATGATGGCGTTGAAGATGTTGCCCACTCCTCCGCCGCCGTCGCTGGCCGTAATGGGGCCGTGCAGGCTGTTGAGCTGCACATTGAGGTTGAGCCCTATCTTGGCGGTCTTGGAGAGGTTGAAGTCGATGTTGTTCTGGAAGGCGTACTTCATGTAGTTGATGTTGTTGTCGAACGAGAAGAACTCCTTGCTGCGTCCTCTCAGCATACCGGTTTCGTGCACGGTGTTGACATTCATGAAGTAGGTGATTTTGCTTGTACCGCCGCGAACGTTGAAGTTGGCTTTCTGGTTGAACGTAGAGTTGTTGAACAGCTCGTTATACCAGTTTACGTTCGGGTACAGATAGGGGTCGAGCCCTTTCAGGGTTCCGTTGATTTTGTCTTCGGAATAGAGAAGCGCGTCGGTGCCTTGGTTGGTGACCGCTTCGTTGAACATGCGCATGAACGTGACGGGGCTTACCACTTGCGGCACGTTGATGGGCTTGTTCACATAGCCTTCCACACGCACGCTTATCACCGGTTTGTCGAGGTTGGCGCCGCTTTTGGTCTTGATGATGAGCACTCCGTTGGCACCGCGCGTACCATACATGGCCGAGGCCGTGGCATCTTTCAGCACCGAAAAGCCTTCGATTACTTCCGGGTCCAATGCGTCGAGGTCTGCTTTACTCACTTCCACGCCGTCGAGGATGATGAGCGGATTGGTTGCTCCGCTCATGGTGGAGACGCCGCGCACAAAGAAATTGGCTCCGTTGCTTCCCGGTTCGCCGCTTCGCTGATAGGCGATGACTCCCGAAAGGCGTCCGGCAAAGGCGGTGGAGAGGTTCGTTGCCGGCACTTTCAAGTCGCTGGGGCGCAGTGTCTGTATCGAACCCGTCATGGTGGCTTTTTTCTGACCCATGTTGAAGGCCGTCACCACCACTTCGCCCAGCGCGGTCGCGTCTTCCGACAGGGAGATGCTGAGTATCTTCCGGTTGCCTATTTTTACTTCTTGGGACAGGTAGCCGATGAAGCTGACCACCAGCACATCGTCGGGCGACACCGAAAGTTCGAATTTTCCGTCCACATCGGCTGTGACGCCGTAGGGGGGAGTGGCGTTCTTCACGAGCACGGAGGCACCGGTCAGCGGGTCGCCCGTCACGGCATCTACCACTGCGCCTATCACCTTGCTGCGGCGCGAAGATTGTTGCTTGGCATTTGTTCCGGCTTTCTTCGGAGAGGTAATGATTACGTTTTTTCCTTTTATGGTTACGTTGTAGCCCGCAAAAATGGTTTTGGCCGCCGTTTCCACGGTTGCGTTCTCTATGTTTACGCTGATTTTGCGCGAAACGTCTACATCGGCATTGTTGTACACAAATTTGTAGGTGGATTGTTTTTCGACTGCTCTTACGGCTTCTACTACCGTTGCGTTATCCAGCTTTAAGGTTATCGGCTTGTTTTGGGCCACGGCCTCTATGCTGAAGGCGGAGGCAAGCAAGCCTATGACAAGCAGGCACAATTGTGTGCAAAACGTTATTTTTTTGCAACAGAATGAAAAGTCGTTCTGTTTTCCTTTGTAATTCATACTATTTATTTATTTTTGTTGAGTAATTAGCTTTCTCCTCTTGCACTCTTTCGGTTTTGAGCAAGAGAGGAAGAAATAATTCGGATGAGGGGCGGATAGGTGAAGGCATCCGCTCCTTAATTTTTTTCTCTTCTTCGTTCTATGTTTTCATAAGCATTCCGGTATTAAAAGGTTAGTTATTCGATGATTATTGCGTTGGTTCCATCTCTTTTCCATGTCAGGGGCGTGATACTCTGCAAGATGCTCAGGATGTCGTCCGCAGTTTCATTGTCGAGCGTGAAAGATACCGGGGTGTTGAGCAACTGCGGGCTGCACGTTTCGTAAGAGATGTAGATGTTATACCATTTGCTCAACTGGATAAACACATCTTTGAGCGGCGTATTCTCAAACAGAAGATGTTCTTTTCTCCAGTTGGTGTAATCGGAGGCATTTACCGTTCTCACCTCCGTCGATTTCTTTTTCTTGTTGTAGATAAGCCGGCGGTCAGGTTGCATTTCCAGCTTCTCGCCGGTTTCTTTCACTGTTATGTCAATCTTTCCCGTCTCCAATACAGCTTCGGCTTGTGACTGTTCCTTCCTGTCGGTGACAACGAAAGTGGTACCCAGCACTCTTACGGTCATCGTGGATGTGTTCACTGCAAAGGGTCTCTTCTTGTCTTTCCTCACATCGAAAAAGGCTTCGCCTTTCAAAGCCACATTGCGGCGCTTGCGACCGAACCTTTTCGGGTACGTCAGCTCGCTTCGGGCATTGAGCCAGACGATGGAGCTGTCTGGCAGGATGACTTCTCGTTTTGTATCGTCAGTGGCCACAGTCAACATCCGGGCACCGAATAGAAGTTCTGCATCCCACATATGCAGCCCCCAAAGCAAAAGGAGCACCGCTGCCGAACTTGCAATCCATCGATACATCCTGACACGCCTTTTCGCTTCCATTCGTGCAAGGAATATTTTTGCCGCCTTTAGGGTTGCTTCTTTGTCCTGAAGTTCGATAGTCGATTTTTCCCACACTTTTGCCATCTGCACAAAGTAGGTCTCATTTTCTTTCGATGCCTTTACCCACTGCATGAGCTTTTCTTTTTCTTCCGGCCCGATGTTGCTTTCCAGATAATTGGAAATGAGTATATCGTGGTCTTTCATATCATTCTGCATAACGTTTTTTTTACTGACTTTATCTATCACGATTCACAAAGGGAATACCCTACCTCTAATCGTGATTTTTTTTGAGACGCTTTCATGAACTAAAGATGCTGTCTGTCGGAATTATGAGGGCGAAAGGCGATTTATATGTGAGTGAAGAGTGAGAAGAACCGTCTGTCTTTTCGTATGTTTCTGTTCGTCACGCAGAGTTCGCTGCACTCCTCGCAAAAAAGAGAAACAGCTTCAGAAAAGAATGCCGGCAGTTTTAAACAGGTCTCTGAAATGAAGAAAAATGCTTTTAAAGCAGCAGAGGGGATAGCTGTTTTGAAAAAGAACTCCTGTTAAAAAGAGTTAAGTGAGGGGGGGGGTAAAAGAGAGCGAAAGTATTAAAGTCACGACAGGCATGTATCCGTTTTGCAAAAGATGGGCACGAATATCTTTGAGCGCTTTCGAAATGTGCTTTTCTACCGCTTTCACTGTGATATTTAGCTTTTCGGCAATTTCACGGTTCTTAAGGTTGTGATAGCGGCTCATCACAAATACCTCCTTACACTTGTCGGGCAATAGGTCTATACAATGTATTATTTCCTTTCTTATTTCATCCGTATTCAACTGTTCGTCTATGGTGAAAGAGGTGAAAAGCAGATTGTCCAGATAAGAGAGATTGGCAGACCAATCTTTTTGGGCATATTGAGAAGACTTCAACAAATCAAGAGAACGATGATAAGTCAACGTGTACAGATAGGATTTAACAGATGCAGACACATCTATCTGCTCCCGATTCTCCCAACAGTCAGTAAAAACTTCCTGAACGATATCTTCGGCATGCGACATGTCTCCGACAATGCGCATGGCAAAGAAGCGCAAAACTTTATAGTAATCGGCATACATACGTTCGAAACATGCTCTATCCATTATAGCGTTGAAAGATTTATTCGACAAGATAGGTAATCGTAGGCAAAATTAATAAAAAAACTTCTTTATCCATGAACTGTCCGGAAAAAATAAAAAGAACAAGATTTTGCATGTTTGCAAAGAATGTAAAGACCGCTACGAGACATGCTGCAAACCAAGATGCGTGTTACGCAAGAGAAAGTTTATGCTGAAAAACCCATCATGCAGAGGGATGAGATTCACAGAGGAATACGGTGCATCATTCCGATATATACACAAGATTATCAGAAATGGATTTCCATAATCAGAATGGTTCTTGTATAGGAAAAGACAGTATTTTTTGTAAGACATATATACTCAAGGATTTACACTTGCACAAGTATCGCCTCACACTTGTACAAGCGTAAAATTACGCATGCAGGAGTGTCCGGTTGGAAAAAAATTCGTTATTCAAACTTATTGTATATCTTTAAAAATATGCTTACAAATTACTCCACTTTTTCTTTCAGTAACTCTTCCATTTTCAATACCTCGTCGCGATATTGGGCGGCTTCTATAAAGTCGAGTTTCTTAGCTGCTTCCTGCATAAGTTTTTTGGTGCGTTCGATGCTCTTCTCCAATTGCGAACGACTCATATAGCGGACAATCGGATCGGCGGCGACAGATACTTTCTGCTCTTGTTCCACATAGGGACGGGGAGTACTTTCTGTCCGGGCATAATGTTCGGAAGCAGGTGTGCCGGAATATTCGCCGGTGGCGAACACGTTGAGATTTTTTGCTTTTTTTATCTGCTGAGGCGTGATGCCGTTTTCTTCGTTGTATTTCAACTGCTTTTCACGGCGGCGGTTGGTCTCATCTATGGTCATTTGCATACTTTCCGTTATCTTGTCGGCATACATGATGACCATCCCGTTCACGTTGCGGGCAGCACGGCCTGCCGTCTGTGTCAACGAACGGTGGGAGCGGAGAAATCCTTCTTTGTCGGCATCAAGGATGGCCACAAGAGAAACCTCCGGCAAATCAAGTCCTTCGCGCAACAGATTCACGCCAATCAATACGTCATACAATCCGTCGCGGAGATCGCTCATGATTTTCACGCGTTCCAGTGTATCTACATCACTGTGTATATAGTTGCATCTCACTTGATTGTTCAGCAAGTATTCGGTCAGTTCCTCAGCCATCCGTTTGGTGAGAGTGGTTACGAGGGTACGCTCGTTCTTCTCGACGCGTAGTTGTATCTCTTCCATCAAGTCGTCTATCTGGTTATGGCTGGGACGCACCTCGATGATGGGGTCGAGCAATCCCGTGGGACGTATGACCTGCTCTACCACAATGCCTTCGGACTTTATCAGTTCGTAGTCGGCAGGCGTGGCACTGACGTAAATCACTTGTTTGGCCATCTCTTCGAACTCTTCGAATTTCAACGGACGATTGTCCATGGCTGCAGGCAGGCGGAAGCCATATTCAACCAGATTCGTTTTTCGGGCACGATCACCACCATACATGGCACGTATCTGCGGAACGCTGACGTGGCTTTCGTCAATGACTATCAGAAAATCTTCGGGAAAGAAATCCAGCAGGCAATAGGGGCGCGTACCGGCAGCTCGTCCGTCAAAGTAGCGGGAGTAGTTCTCTATGCCCGAACAATGTCCCAGCTCCCGTATCATTTCCATGTCATAGGTCACCCGTTCCCGCAAACGTTTGGCTTCAAGCGGACGCCCCTCGCTTTCAAACCATTGTACCTGTTTGTGCAAGTCATTCTCTATCTCATGGATGGCACGCAAAGTGGCTTCTTTGGTTGTCATGAAGAGGTTGGCGGGGTATATTTTGTAGGCATCGAACTTGCCGACGATCACGCCACTGATGGGATCTACCTCTTCAATACTGTCCACCTCGTCTCCCCAAAAGGCAACGCGCAGCAGGTTATCGGCATATGCCAGATAGATATCCACGGTATCTCCTTTCACACGGAAGCTGCCGCGATTCAGGTCTATGTCGTTGCGCACATAGAGGCTATCCACCAAGCGTCGCAGGAATACGTTTCGGCTGAAATTCCTGCCTTGCTGCACTTCGATGACATTGTTGTAAAAGTCGGAAGGATTCCCCATGCCGTAGATGCATGAGACGGACGAGACTACTACCACGTCTTTTCTGCCGGAAAGCAGGGCAGAGGTGGCGGCAAGGCGCAACTTGTCTATCTCGTCGTTGATGGCAAGATCTTTCTCTATATAAGTGTCCGACGAGGGTAAATAGGCTTCCGGCTGGTAATAGTCGTAATACGAGACATAATATTCCACAGCATTGTTGGGGAAGAAGCCTTTGAACTCGCTGTATAGCTGGGCAGCCAGTGTTTTGTTGTGGCTCAATATCAAGGTAGGTTTGTTGATATTGGCTATGACGTTGGCTATGGTGAATGTTTTTCCGGAACCGGTGACACCCAGAAGAGTTTGGGCGGGAAGTCCCTCTCGTATGCCTTCGGTCAGTTGTGCTATGGCTTCCGGTTGGTCTCCTGTAGGACGATAGGCGGATGTTAGTTCAAATCTGCTCATTTTTATTTTCTTAATGAGTGGCAATATTCGGCAAAATCTTCGAAATAAACAAAATATTTTGTTTACTTTGCGGCAATTTGATAATAATCACTCAAACAGTACAACAAATAGCATGATTTGGAATGAAAACATCGAATGTATGGAGCGCGAAAGCCTTCGCAAAATCCAGAGCATTCGCCTCAAAAAGACCGTGGAGCGCGTGTATCATGACACTCCTTTCTATCGCAAGAAAATGCAAGAATTGGGCATCACTCCCGATGACATAAACAGTATAGACGATATCGTGAGACTTCCTTTTACCACAAAATATGATTTGCGTGACAATTATCCTTTCGGTCTTTGTGCCGTGCCGATGAGTCAGATTGTACGCATCCATGCTTCTTCGGGAACAACCGGAAAGCCGACTGTGGTGGGATACACCCGTAAAGACCTCTCGGTTTGGTCGGAGTGCCTTTCGCGTGCTTTTACGGCGTATGGCGCAGGACGTTCGGATGTTTTTCAGATATCATACGGTTACGGTCTCTTCACCGGCGGACTGGGTGCTCATTCCGGAGCCGAGAACATCGGGGCATCTGTTATCCCTATGTCCAGCGGTAACACCGAAAAGCAAATTACGCTGATGCACGATTTCGGTTCTACCGTGCTTTGCTGTACCCCTTCATACGCACTTTATCTGGCAGATGCCATCAAAGATTCCGGCCTTCCACGCAAGGACTTCAAATTGAAGGTGGGGGCCTTTGGGGCCGAACCGTGGACGGAGAATATGCGCCGTGATATTGAAACCAAACTGGGCATCAAAGCATACGACATATATGGCTTGAGTGAAATTGCCGGCCCCGGCGTAGGCTATGAGTGTGAATGCCAAAACGGCACACATCTTAATGAGGACCACTATTTTCCCGAAATCATCGATCCGAATACGCTTGAGCCTGTTCCATCCGGCGAGAAAGGTGAACTGGTATTTACACATCTCACCAAAGAGGGCATGCCGTTGTTGCGCTATCGCACCAAAGACCTCACTGCTCTTCATTATGAAAAATGTGCTTGCGGACGTACATTGGTGCGTATGGATCGCATTCTCGGACGCAGTGATGATATGCTGATTATTCGTGGTGTGAATGTATTCCCTACACAAATTGAATCTGTCATTCTCGAAATGCCGGAATTCGAACCTCACTATCTTTTGCTGGTGGATCGCAAGAATAATACTGACACGATGGAACTTCAAGTGGAAGTTCGTCCGGAATATTATTCCGATGAAATCAACAAAATGCTGGCACTGAAGAAAAAACTTTCCACCCGTCTGCAAAGCGTGCTGGGCTTAGGAGTGGATGTGCGGTTGGTTGAACCTCGCAGCATTGAACGAAGTGTGGGCAAGGCCAAACGTGTCATCGATAATAGAAAAATATAATTAATTGCACGACTTGCACTGTATGCCGGGCAGTGCCATCCTGTTTGTAAGGAATGAAAATCTTTTTGGCACACATTGTAAATCGTCTAATTGTAAATAGCATTATGGTAGCAAAACAACTTTCTATTTTTTTAGAAAACAAGTCCGGCCGCCTTACGGAGGTGACAGAGGTACTTGCCAAGGAAGGGGTTAACCTTTCTGCTCTATGTATTGCGGAGAATGCCGATTTCGGTATCCTCCGCGGCATTGTGTCTGAACCGGAAAAGGCATACGAGGCTTTGAAAGAGCATCACTTTGCTGTAAATGTAACAGATGTGGTGGGCATCAATTGCCCCAATATTCCCGGTTCGTTGGCCAAGGTGCTTCGCTTTCTGTCTGACGAGGGCGTGTTTATCGAGTATATGTACTCTTTTGCCAACGGCGAGACCGCCAATGTCATCATCCGGCCGAATGACATGGATAATTGCATCCGTGTATTGACAGAGAAAAAGGTAGATCTGCTCGCGGCGAGCGACTTGTATAAACTTTGATCAGGGCGCGGTTTTCGTTTTTGAAAAATTAAGGTACGTATCGTTGTATAATTCGATGCGAACCTCTATCTTTGCGCATTATTTGAACAGTGGTAATGAAAAAAAATATCTTAATAACTCTGCTTGCAGCCTTGCTGTTCTCTTCGTGCGGGGAGTATAACAAATTGCTGAAAAGCACGGATTATGAATATAAGTACGAAGCAGCTAAGAATTACTTTGCGAAAGGGCAGTACAGCCGTAGCGCAACCCTTCTCAACGAACTGATTACCATCCTCAAAGGTACTGACAAGGCCGAGGAGTCTCTCTACATGTTGGGGATGAGTTACTATAATCAAAAAGATTATCAGACGGCAGCACAGACTTTTATTCAGTACTACAACGTTTATCCCCATGGCACATTTACTGAATTGGCACGTTTCCATGCCGGCAAGTCTTTGTTTCTGGATACTCCCGAACCTCGTTTGGACCAGTCCGGTACATACAGTGCTATCCAGCAGTTGCAGATGTTTATGGAATACTTTCCTCAAAGCACCAGAAAAGAAGAAGCGCAAAATATGATTTTTGCACTGCAAGACAAGCTGGTGATGAAGGAATATCTTTCAGCAAAACTCTATTATAATATGGGGAATTATATGGGCAACAACTATCAGGCTTGTGTCATTACGGCTCAAAATGCCTTGAAAGATTATCCTTATACCAACTTGCGCGAAGATTTGTCCATCCTCGTACTGCGTGCCAAGCATGAACTGGCCATATATAGTGTGGAGGATAAAAAACTTGAACGTTATCGTGAAGCGGTAGATGAATACTATGCTTTCAAGAATGAGTTCCCTGAAAGTAAATACTTGAAAGAGGCGGATCGCATCTTCAAGGAAGCGCAGAAAATATTAAAAGATTAAAGAAACCGGAAAATATATCGATATAGAATTTAAATTAGACGGATAAAAATTATGGATTACAGAAAGACGAATGCTCCTACCAATACAGTTACTCGTGACATGATGGAGTTGTGTGAGGATACCAATAATGTATACGAATCTGTGGCAATCATCGGAAAACGTGCCAACCAGATTAGCGTAGAGATTAAGAATGATCTCTCCAAGAAACTTGCAGAGTTTGCCTCCTATAATGACAATCTGGAAGAAGTATTTGAGAATCGGGAACAGATCGAGATTTCCCGCTATTATGAGAAATTGCCGAAACCGACTCTGATCGCTACTCAAGAATATATTGAAGGTAAGGTTTATTATCGCAATCCGGCTAAGGAAAAAGAAAAATTGCAGTAATAATGATACAGCGCATTCAATCCGTTTATTTGTTGTCGGTGACTGTTTTGCTGGTGGTCACCATGTGCATGCCTATGGGGTATTTCATCGGAGTGGACGGAGTAACTGTAAGTACCTTTAAATCCTTGGGACTATATATGGCCGACGGAAGTTTCCGTTTTACATGGGGATTATTCGGTATTTTGCTGCTGAGTGCCATTATAGTGTTCGGTACTATTTTCCTGTTCCGCAACCGGATGCTGCAAGTACGCATGACCATTTTCAGCAGTGTTCTACTGATAGGTTTTTATATTGCTTTCACCGTATTCGCTTTTATGTTGAAAGACGGAGTAGAGATTGTTTCTTTCCGATTGGGATGGGCACTTTGTTTGCCGGCAGTTTCTATTATACTCAATTATTTGGCATTCCGTGCCATCTATAAAGATGAATTGATGGTCAAGGCAGCAGATCGATTAAGAAGATAAGAAAATAACATTCTGATTTATGATAAAGACAGACCACGTGTTTTAATGGCGCTTGATCTGTCTTTTCTTTTTATTGTTCGCGACTTATTGGCGGAATTTTATTTCCTCAAGTCAAACAAGTAAGTTATCTTGGCGGTAATCACTTCGTGTGCAGAGCGAGAGAAGAAATCCTTTTTGGCACTGTTATAGAAATCGGATAGGGCATAATAGTATCTTCCTTCTACCAAAAAATGACCGACCTTGGTGCGCACCTCTATGCCGAGCCCTCCGGTGAGACCATAATCAAAATTATTATCAATGGGTTTACCATGTTGTTCCACTGTGATGTACGACTCCGAAACAGCAGTTGTCCAGTCCCCGTCTATTTTCTCGCTGCTGTTGAGCAAAAAGCCTATTTGCGGACCGGCATGTATGAAAAGCTGCATGCCGCGGTTTTTGCCGAAAGCCAAATGTGCAAGAAAAGGAATTTCTACATAGTTCATGTGGCGTGTATAGCTCAAAGCAGGATAATCTTCGTAGTATTCATTCCATCCGTGTTGTGAGAGATTTATTTCAAGTTGTGCGCCGCAAATCATTTTGAAGTACCTCTCTGATATATATCGGGCTGTGATGCCGCCATTCATACCCATGAGATTCTTTTGTTTTACAGTGGGAGAGAAGCTGGCTTTGTTCAGGTTGATTCCTCCATTGATGCCGATAGCTAAATTATGAAGTTGTTCACCCACTTGTGCATTTGCCGGCAACACACATGTACCTGCAAGCAGGGCGGCTCCTATTAGTGCTTTTATTTTCATTGTTTTTTTAAGCTTTAATTGACGGTACAGCTTCTCTTCATCAGTCAAAATCCAATTTCATCAATTCATGATTCTTGGTGAAGTGCACAAAAAAGACCTTCTTGTTGATGAAACCTCCCCAATTGTTTACCCGTTGAAACTTAAAACCGGTTTGTATAGGAGTCAAGTCCATGCGTTGCATATTATCTTCAAATGCTGAGCCATAGCGTGCCAGACCTTTCAAGAAGAAATAACCGGTGTCGAATCCCAGCATTCCGAATTTGGGATAACGCTCGTCCATGTCTTTGCTGTACCATTTGCGGTAGCTCTTTGTAAAATTGATGGCGGCCGGTAACAGGTTGTTGGTATAGAAAGATGAATAGAAATAGGTGCTTAGTTCGAAAAAAGCATCCAGATGGTCCTTGGTATAGGTCTGCCATTCCGGATAGCCGAACAAGTGGATGGGGCTATCCGGCAGCTCACGTACCAGCAATGTCAGTTGAGGGAGAATCTTAATAAGCGTCAGGTTACTGCCGGAGGTCGGGATGAAAATGTTTTCGCGGTCAGCATGCAATACGGTTTTCAAAGATTCTATCGTGGCATCTTCTTTCAGGCTTTTCATGGGGATGGAGCGGTTGCGCAATTCATCTTTTAACCCTTTGATGAATTCCGCCTTATCTTTAGTGCCTTGGCTTGCCTCGATAAAAATGACGTTGGCATTGGGAAATTGGCGTACAAAATGATCGTACACTTCGGAATACAAGTAAGATTGAGGAGTGTTGATCTGATAAACGGCAGGATTCTTGAATACGGTATTATCCTTTGAAGTGAACGGTATCACCAGACGGGTGTCATGTTTCTTGGCAAATTCAGCCAAAGGCATGATGTGTTGCTGATACAAAGGGCCGAAGATAATGTCCATCTCCTTCATTTCGCTTTTGTCGAGCACGGCATTCAATGAAGCACTTTCCGGACCGGAATTATAAGTATATAAATCAATCGAAGTACCGCTACATTTCAGACTATCCACAGCCATGAGCAGTCCTTCATAGTATTCCACCATGCGCGATGATTCGCTTTTTGAAACGCCATCTAAGAAAGGAAGAACCAAGGCTGCCTTGATGGTGTTGAGTCGTTGAGTCTTTTTTCTGTTTTCATTGAACAATTCGTTATCGGTGGGAGCCGTACTGCTTGAGCCCACTTGTGCAGTCTTCGCTTTTGCGTAAGGAATGCAAAGGGAAGAACCTTTTTTGATGTGCTTCTCACCTTTCAGTTCAGGGTTGGCGGCAATCAGTTCGGATTCGCTGATTCCATATTTACGACTGATGCTGAAAATGGTTTCTTTCCGTTTCACTTTATGCATTTCGCGACAGCGAGATTCTACGGGACCGGGAATAGTGGTTCCGGTTATAGTCGCATTGCCGCCGGCTTCGGAGAGGGCGTCAGTGACTTCGAAGGCAGAAGGGATGCGTATAACCTGTCCAGCACGGAAGTTCTCTGCGCTCAATCCGGGGTTAGCATCACAGATAGCTTTGGCTGATACATTGTATTTTACGGTCAGGCGGTAGAGCGTTTCGCCGGTTTCAATGGTATGATAGGTCTCTTTTTGAACATTGCCGGCACCACGAGGGATGCGTAGTGTGCGTCCTATATATATTTTTTCATCACTTCCGGGGTTCAGCTTGACAATGTCCGATTGGCTGACACCATACATGCTGGCTATGGAATAAAGGCTTTGTCCTTTCTCGACGGTATGTAGAAAATATGACTGATTTTCTTGTGCCATTGCTCCCAAACTGTATATGCCGGCAAGTAACAGTGAGCAGATAATACGGTTTATAGTTTTCATTCAGTAATCATTGGTTTATATTCACAATCTCCCAAAGTAGTTGCAAAGATAAGAATATTGACTTAATATCAGCCAACGGATTGCGTTAAGAAATAATATTGTCCGTTTTTCTTTTTCTATTCCCATATTCATTTGATATTGTGGAAAAGCTTAAATAGTTTCTAACTCTTTTTAGGTTGATATTCGAAGGAAAAAACTTATTTTTGTCCCCTTGTGAAGCATGGAGCCTAAAATACGGCATCTTTTTTCGGCAGATACGGCTCTGACATGAAGAAAGAGAGACCAAACAGAACCAAAGATTATGCAGGAAGAAACAGAATATATCAATGTATATGGTGCACGTGTGCACAATCTCAAGAACATCGACGCTGAAATTCCCCGCAACAGCCTTACGGTGATTACCGGACTGAGCGGAAGCGGCAAATCATCGTTGGCTTTCGATACTATTTTTGCCGAGGGTCAACGGCGTTATATCGAGACATTTTCTGCTTATGCCCGTAATTTCCTGGGTAATTTGGAGCGTCCAGATGTGGATAAGATAACCGGACTGAGTCCCGTTATTTCCATCGAGCAGAAAACAACGAACAAGAATCCCCGTTCCACGGTGGGTACCACAACGGAAGTTTACGACTACCTTCGTCTGCTTTATGCCCGTGCCGGCGAAGCCTATTCCTATCTGTCCGGAGAAAAGATGGTGAAATATACCGAAGAGCAGATTCTTGAACTCATTTTGAATGATTATAAAGGAAAGCGTATTTATATTTTAGCCCCGTTGGTGCGTAGCCGCAAAGGACACTATAAGGAACTTTTCGAGCAGGTGCGCAAGAAAGGCTATCTCTATGTGCGTGTGGACGGCGAAGTTTGCGAGGCACTGCCGGGTATGAAACTGGATCGCTACAAGAACCATGATGTGGAAGTAGTGATAGACAAACTGGTGGTTGCAGACAAAGATGACACACGTTTGAAAAACAGTGTGGCAACCGCCATGCGGCAGGGAGACGGATTATTGGTGGTGCTTGATGTTCAGACCGGCGACTTGCGTCATTACAGCAAGCGGCTGATGTGTCCCGTCACCGGACTGTCTTACCGGGAACCGGCACCGCACAATTTTTCATTCAACTCTCCACAAGGAGCATGCCCCAAGTGTAAGGGCTTGGGAATTGTCAGCCGGATTGATATGGATAAGGTGATTCCTAATCGTGAACTCTCTATTGCAGAAGGTGCGATAGCGCCATTAGGGAAATATAAGAACAGTATGATTTTCTGGCAGATTGGCGCCCTTTTGGAGAAATATGAAGCTACACTGAAAACACCGGTCAAAGAACTTCCGGACGATGCGTTCGACGAGATTCTATATGGCTCTGACGAACGTATCAAGATAAAAAGCTCGCTGATAGGCACTACCTCCGATTATTTTGTGACTTTTGAAGGCGTCGTGAAGTATATTCAGATGTTGCAGGAGAAAGATGTTTCGGCCACGGCGCAAAAATGGGCTGACCAGTTTGCCAAGACTGCGGTCTGTCCGGAGTGTCATGGAGCAAAATTGAATAAAGAGGCACTTTCATTTCGCATTCACGATAAGAATATCCACGAACTGTCTGTTATGGACATCAGCGAGTTGTATGATTGGTTGACAAATGTAGATGCGTTCCTCAGCAGCAAACAGCGGCAAATAGCTGGTGAAATACTGAAAGAAATCCGTACACGCCTTAAATTTCTGCTTGACGTGGGATTGGATTATCTTTCGTTAAACCGCACGGCTGTAAGCCTGTCCGGAGGTGAAAGCCAGCGCATCCGTCTGGCTACGCAAATCGGCTCTCAATTAGTGAATGTGCTGTACATCCTGGACGAACCGAGTATCGGGCTACATCAGCGTGACAACCAACGTCTGATTCGTTCTCTGAAAGAACTGCGTGATATAGGAAACTCTGTCATTGTGGTGGAGCACGATAAGGACATGATGCTGGCTGCCGACTATGTGATTGACATGGGGCCGAAAGCCGGACGCATGGGGGGAGAAGTGGTCTTTGCCGGCACTCCGCGCGAGATGTTGCGGACACACACGCTTACCTCTCAATACCTGAATGGTGAACGGGCCATTGAAGTGCCAGCCAAACGTCGTGAAGGAAACGGGCATAGTCTGTGGTTGCATGGAGCCAGAGGGAATAACCTGAAGAACGTGAATGTGGAATTTCCACTTGGCAAACTGATTTGTGTGACAGGTGTTTCGGGTAGCGGCAAATCTACACTCATCAACGAGACGTTGCAACCCATACTCTCACAAAAGTTCTATCGTTCTCTCCAAGACCCCTTAGAGTATGACAGCATAGAAGGTTTGGAACACATTGATAAAGTGGTGAATGTAGACCAGTCGCCTTTGGGCCGTACACCGCGCTCCAATCCGGCTACCTACACGGGCGTGTTTTCCGACATACGCAACTTGTTTGTCGGATTGCCCGAAGCAAAGATACGTGGATATAAACCGGGACGCTTTTCGTTCAATGTGAGTGGCGGACGCTGTGAAGCCTGTCAGGGAAACGGTTATAAAACCATTGAAATGAACTTCCTGCCCGACGTGTATGTGCCTTGCGAGGTGTGTCATGGCAAACGATATAACCGCGAGACGCTGGAGGTGCGCTTTAAAGGAAAATCCATTTCCGATGTGCTTGACATGACCATCAACCGTGCGGTGGAATTCTTTGAGAGCGTGCCCCAAATCCTGAACAAGATTAAGGTGATTCAAGAGGTGGGACTGGGATATATCAAATTGGGGCAGTCATCCACCACACTTTCCGGTGGAGAAAGCCAGCGTGTGAAACTGGCCACTGAACTATCGAAACGTGATACGGGCAAGACCGTCTATATCCTCGATGAGCCTACCACCGGACTTCATTTCGAAGATATCCGGGTGTTGATGAGCGTGCTGAACAAACTGGTTGACAAAGGAAATACCGTTATCGTCATTGAGCATAATCTCGACGTCATCAAGATGGCCGACTACGTCATCGACATGGGGCCTGAAGGTGGCAAGGGCGGGGGAGAGCTTCTTTCCTGCGGCACACCCGAGGAGGTAGCAAAGAGCGAGCGGGGATATACACCGAAGTTTCTGAAAGAGGAGTTGCATTGAGCAAGTCTCTCAACCGAAAAAAGTTTTTCTTTTGTAAAATCATCAGATGATGAAAATAAATAAAACTAACGCAGCCCGACTGCTTGATAAGGATCGAATTGCCTACGAACTTATTCCCTACGAAGTAGACGAGAACGATTTGAGTGCGGTTCATGTGGCAGCCCGTTTGGGTGAAGACATCGATTGTGTATTCAAAACTTTGGTTCTTCATGGAGACAAAAACGGATATTTTGTCTGCGTCATTCCCGGTGAACATGAAGTGGATTTGAAGTTGGCGGCCAAGATATCCGGTAACAAAAAGTGCGATCTGGTTCCCATGAAAGAGCTTCTTCCCTTGACGGGCTATATCCGCGGGGGATGTTCGCCCATCGGAATGAAGAAACTTTTTCCTACTTACATTCACGAAACATGTCTCCGCTTTCCTCACATCTATATCAGTGCCGGACAACGCGGCTTACAACTGAAATTGGCTCCGGAGGATTTGATAAAGGAAGTATGCGCAGAAGTTTGCATTCTTTTTGATGAATAAGACTGAACATTCATAAAATATTCAGAAGAAATTATATATTTGCAAGAATTATTAAAGAGATTCATACATTACTAACTTTAAAAACTAATTTTTATGTTCGAGAATCACCCTAAAGGTTTGTTGGCGGCTGCTATCTCTAACATGGGCGAACGGTTCGGCTACTACATCATGAATGCGGTACTTGTATTGTTCCTATGTTCCAAATTTGGCTTGAGTGATGAGAGTAGTTCCATTATTTATTCGGTTTTCTACTGCGGAATTTATGTATTAAGTTTGATAGGTGGTAGCATTGCCGATAAGACACAGAATTATAAAGGAACAATTATGTCCGGACTGATTGTGATGTCGTTGGGCTATATCATTCTGTCTATTCCTATTCTGTCCACAGCCGGTAATATCGGTTGGTTGCTTCCATTGACGTGTATTGCTTTGTTTTTCATTGCATTTGGCAACGGACTGTTCAAGGGAAACCTGCAAGCCATTGTGGGACAGATGTACGACAATTTTGAGAAAGAAGCAGAAAAGCAGGGACCGGAAGCCCTTAAGCTGGCAAAAAGCCGTCGTGATTCAGGCTTCCAGATTTTCTATGTGTTCATCAATATCGGCGGTCTGATTGCTCCGTTCGTGGCTCCTCTTCTCAGAGAATGGTGGCTGAAAGCCCACAGTCTGGCATACAATGCCGATTTGCCCGCATTGTGCCATCAATATATCAAGGAAGGTGGAAACATGGCTGCCGACCATTTACAGAACCTTACGGAACTGGTCGTAAAAGCGGGTGGAACGGTTGTCCCCGATCTGACTCCATTCTGTACACAATATCTTGATGTATTCAATACCGGTATCCACTACTCTTTCATCGCCTCTGTGGGAGCAATGCTCATTTCTCTTCTTGTTTTTGTGGCCTGCCGGAAGATATTCCCCACACCGAGCAAAAAGGCCAAACAAGAGTCAGTGGACTATACACCTGAAGAAAAAGTGGCTATGGCTAAGGAGATTAAACAACGCTTATACGCTTTGTTTGCAGTGTTGGGTATCGTTATTTTCTTCTGGTTCTCATTCCACCAGAACGGACAGTCACTTTCACTCTTCGCGCGTGACTTTGTCGTTACCGATAGCATTGCACCCGAAATATGGCAAGCTGTGAATCCTTTCTTTGTGATTGTACTCACTCCGCTTATTATGTTGTTCTTTGGCTCTCTCATTCGTCGTGGCAAGGAGATTTCTACTCCGAAAAAGATTGCC
The DNA here is from genome assembly GCF_002998435.1 of Bacteroides zoogleoformans. Lineage (NCBI taxonomy): Bacteria > Pseudomonadati > Bacteroidota > Bacteroidia > Bacteroidales > Bacteroidaceae > Bacteroides > Bacteroides zoogleoformans. Next base: position 374,848 of record NZ_CP027231.1, read on the forward strand.
ATTGGTATGGGCATTGCGGGTATTGCTTTCTTATTCCTTACAGTTTATTCTATCATGCAAGGTTATCCTTCGGGCGCAGATTTCAAAGCCATGGCAGATTCGGCCAAGGCCGGAATGAAAGCAGGCCCATGGGTACTGATTGTCATTTATTTCTTCTTGACGGTAGCGGAACTCTTTATCTCACCGCTGGGTCTTTCCTTTGTTTCAAAGGTAGCGCCGAAGCATATCCAGGGCTTGTGCCAAGGATTGTGGCTTGGGGCAACAGCCATAGGTAACCTTTTCTTATGGGTAGGACCGTTGATGTACAACAAAATTCCTATCTGGCAGTGCTGGTCTGTGTTCTTTGTGGTTTGCCTTGTATCCATGGGCGTGATGCTGGCCATGGTGAAATGGCTGGAGCGGGTGACCAAATAAGCTCGAGACTATAACAAGGTAAGGAGGACTGTGCAGTCTCTAAGCGAATAAACGCTTACGAAGACAATGCACAGTCCTTATTTTATATTTCCATTCCCATGATATAATCATTCATATAGTACCCGTTCCCTATCGGGAAATCTCCTTCGCGCAGTTTGTGCATCCCCATGTGCTCGTAGAAGTGTAGCGCTTTGTTATTACGGTTCACGTTCAGCTCCAACCGGCAGGGAGCCGGGTGCACTTCCTTGATGTATCGAATGGCCTCGCGAAATAAGAAACTGCCGCAGTGGGCACCCTGATAGCGGGGCAGAACGTAGATTTTTTGCAGATGAAACACTGCTTCACCTTGCCGTTCTACGGAAGCATATCCGGCTGTTTCATCTTCCTTGCAGGCCAGAAGATAGACGTGACCCTCTTTTTCCATTTGTCTACTGAGGTTTTCTGTAGAGTACATCCACTCCATCATGTAGTCTATCTGTTCGGGAGTAAGAATGTCTTGATACGTCACGGGGAAAATCTGCTGCGCCAATTGGTGTATCAGTTCGCAGTCGGCTGTTGTTGCTTTTTTGATGGTAAACATATCGGATAGGCTCTTTAAATTTAATGCAAAGTTACAGAAAAAATCGCGAGATCTAAGCCAATAGAGATAAAAACGAGAAGGAGTGCACGAAAGGGTCTCACATGAAAAGAGAATACCTGTTGTCGGAATTAATTTAGCGCATACTTGATTCTGCCGATAGGTTTATTGTTGATGTAGTTTGCGTATGAAAAGTTTGTTTTATATTTCACTTATATCATCACTCCCGACATACGTATCCCATTTTTCCTTCTTCTGTAAAGCTCAAGTTATAATACAAGGTCATGTGTACCGACTTCGGGAAAAGAAAACACTTCATTCCATAGCCTCTTTTCTTTCCCATATATAGAGACTCTACTTCCCAATACGACTGAAGCCACTTCAGTCGTATTGGGAAGTAGAGTCTCATGGTAACGGGAAGGGGGTGAAACTTTTAGTCAAGGCCTCATGGAAAAATGAAACTCCAATCTATTGGTCACATTATATTTTGATATGAATATTACCAATGGGACATTAAATCGGATAAAATAGACAATACTAATTGGGTAAAAAGCTCTATTTTTGAATGATTTTTAAACTCTAAATAAACAATGGCAATGAAAGAAAACATTAAACCGGCAACCGGACGCCTTGGCGTGTTGATAGTCGGGGTAGGCGGTGCCGTTTCAACCACCATGATTACCGGTACTTTAGCGGCCCGAAAGGGTTTGGCAAAGCCTATAGGCTCGATTACACAAATGGCTGCCATGCGTATGCAAGACGGTAACGAGAGACTTATTAAAGACATAGTGCCTTTGGCAGATTTAAATGACATCGTTTTCGGTGGATGGGATATTTTCCCTGACAATGTTTACGAAGCTGCTGTGTATGCAGAGGTTTTGAAAGAGAAAGATTTAAATCCGGTAAAGGACGAGTTGCAAGCCATTAAGCCGATGCCCGGCGCCTTCGACCACAACTTTGCGAAACGTCTGAACGGTACATATATTAAAAAGGCGGCCACCCGTTGGGATATGGTGGAGCAGCTGCGTGAGGACATACGTAACTTCAAGGCGGACAATAATTGTGAACGCATAGTTGTGTTATGGGCTGCGAGTACGGAAATTTATATTCCGTTGGCAGACGAACACCACTCTTTGGCCGCGTTGGAAAAAGCTATGAAAGAGAATTGTGTCGAGGTTATCGCTCCGAGCATGTGCTATGCCTATGCAGCTATTGCCGAAGGTGCCCCCTTCGTCATGGGAGCTCCCAACCTGTGTGTGGATATTCCGGCTATGTGGGAATTTGCCAAGAAGATGAATGTGCCCATTGCCGGAAAGGACTTCAAGAGTGGACAAACTTTGATGAAGACGGTACTTGCCCCGATGTTCAAGACGCGTATGCTGGGGGTAAGCGGTTGGTTTTCTACCAACATATTGGGTAATCGCGATGGTGAGGTGCTTGACCAACCGGAAAACTTCAAGACGAAAGAGGTCAGCAAATTGTCGGTTATCGACAATATCTTTGAACCGGAGAAGTATCCCGATTTGTACGGTGACGTATACCACAAGGTGCGCATCAACTACTATCCTCCCCGTAAGGACAATAAAGAGGCTTGGGATAATATTGACATTTTTGGCTGGATGGGTTATCCGATGGAAATCAAAGTAAATTTCTTGTGTCGGGATTCTATTTTGGCAGCACCTATTGCACTTGATTTGGTCATTTTCAGTGATTTGGCCAAGCGTGTGGGCATGTGTGGCATCCAGACTTGGCTGTCATTCTTCTGTAAGAGTCCGATGCACGATTTCGAGCACCAGCCGGTACACGATTTATTCCGGCAATGGCGTATGGTAAAAGAAACACTCCGGAACATGGTGGGTGAAACTGCGCCGAGCTATTTGGACTAAAATACGGGTGATAATATGATAAGATGGCAGGGATGATAGACCTTCCGGGGGTGTCTTACTATTTTGCCATCTTATCACTTTGTTGTTCGATACATTTGGGTGGTATGAGGAAACCTTCTCTTTTTTCTGTTGTTATCGGTACGGGATTCGGTTCCGGCTTTTCTCCTGTCGCACCCGGCACTATGGGAGCGTTGTTGGCTACTCTTGTCTGGTTCGGCTTGTCTTATTTGGTTTCCGATATATGCCTGCTATGGCTGACGGTTGTCTTGATTTTGGCATTTACACCTGCCGGTATATGGGCTGCCGACTCTTTGGAAGCATATTGGGGAAAAGATCCTTCGCGTGTGGTGGTCGATGAGATGATAGGCGTGTGGATTCCGCTACTTGCAGCACCTGCCGGACATGTATGGTATGCATTGGGAGCATTTGTACTGTTTCGCCTATTCGATATCTTTAAGCCGTTGGGCATCAGACGTATGGAGAGATTTCCCGGTGGAGTGGGGGTGATGGCGGATGACATCTTGGCCGGTGTTTATGCTTTTATCGTTCTGATTGCGGCGAGATGGCTAATAGGATGAAAACAAGCGACAAAAGAGTCGCATGGCATCGTGTTGTCAAGGTTTTCTTTAAGGCCCAGTTGTCTGCGCAGTTGGCCGGTTTCTTGGATTTTCTGACAACCATTCTTTTGGTGAAAGCTTTTGGCATCTTTTATCTTTATGCCACTTTTACAGGTTCTGTGGCAGGTGGTGTGGTGAATTGTGCCGTAAATTACAGTTGGGTGTTCCATGCGAAAGAGGTGAAGAAGTTGCATGTTGCCCTGAAATACCTCTTTGTCTGGGGAGGCAGCATCGTTCTCAATACATGGGGGACATTTGCTTTGACCGAATGGCTCACGGGCATGACATGGGTGAATAAATTGCCGGGCTGTTACATTAATAATGTGTTTGTTTTATCAAAGATAATCGTTGCGGTGCTGGTGTCTTTCTTTTGGAATTATCATTTGCATCGGGTTTTTGTTTACCGGAATCATAGTGTCAGAGATTTTCTAAAACATCATTTGAGGAACAATAAGAATGAATATGAATTATAGAGATTATTTGCAACAGTTGATTTACAAAATCATCAATCCGATAGTGAGTGGCATGATTAAAGTAGGCATTACGCCTAATCTCATTACAACTGCCGGATTAGTGCTGAACATCATGGCGGCGGTCTTGTTTGTTTATGCGGGTTTGTATAAAGGCGGTGAGCTTGCCTATGTGGGCTGGGGGGGAGGCATTGTGCTTTTTGCCGGATTGTTTGATATGATGGATGGGCGTGTGGCACGGGTAGGCAATATGAGTTCTACTTTCGGAGCATTATATGACTCGGTGCTCGATCGCTACAGCGAACTCGTAACGCTATTCGGCATCTTTTACTATCTGGTACTGCAAGGCTATTTGTGGGGCTCCATCATTACGTTCGTTGCGCTGGTAGGCTCGTTGATGGTGAGTTATGTGCGTGCCCGTGCCGAAGGGCTGGGACTGGAATACAAAGTCGGCTTTATGCAACGTCCTGAACGAGTGGTACTGACAGCTCTTGGAGCCATATCCTGTGGCATATTCGGCGACTGTACATTGTTTGACCCTGTGTTGATATTGATTGTGCCGATGGCGGTGATTGCTGTATTATCAAATGTTACGGCCTTTGCCCGTCTGTCACATTGTTACAAACTGCTGGAAAGAAAGTGATGAGGAGTGAATGGATTCCGTCGATGAGAGAGACTGTCCCGGCTGTTGTCATAACGACGCTTTTCTTGATGCTGACAGCGCTTTGCATCAGACTCCGTCCGGAACATCTTCTGATGGCTGCTATATTTTTGATATTATTCTTTGCCGGCAAACCTTCTCGTAAATTGGCTGTGGCCCTATTGCCTTTCTTTATATTCGGCATTTCGTATGATTGGATGCGCATATATCCCAATTATATGGTCGGTCCGGTTGATATTAAAGGTCTGTATGAGGCCGAGAAATCCCTGTTTGGTTTATCTATTGGCGGCGTCACTCTTATTCCTTGCGAATATTTTGCCTTGCACCATTGTAAGGTGGCAGACTTTTTGGCCGGAATATTCTATCTGTGCTGGGTACCTGTTCCAATGGCTTTCGGACTATGGTTGTATTTAAAGGGGCATCGCAGTGTATATCTGCGTTTTGCATTAGTATTTCTATTGGTCAATCTTATCGGTTTTGCAGGATATTATATCCATCCTGCAGCTCCCCCTTGGTATGCCATGAATTATGGTTTCGATCTTGTGCTCGACACTCCGGGCAATGTGGCGGGTCTGGAGCGTTTTGACGAATTATTGGGATGCGCGGTTTTCGGTTCCATTTACGGACGGAATGCCAATGTCTTTGCAGCAGTGCCTTCGCTTCATGCAGCCTATATGGTAGTGGCCCTGGCCTATGCCATCATCAATCGTTGCAAAAGATGGCTGGTGATTCTGTTTGGCGTCATTATGACCGGCATTTGGTGGACGGCAGTCTATTCGGGCCATCATTACCTGATTGATGTATTGCTGGGCATCCTCTGCGCCATGTCGGGCATCCTGTTTTTTGAAAGAGTGTTGATGAATCGGAAAGTTTTCAGACGTTTCTTTGAGAGATACGTCCATTATATCGGCGGATAATCCGCAAGGTGGAAACGTGGGCCATTTGCCTCTAAAATGAGAGAAAAGGGCGCATCAGAAATTTGACGCGCCCTCGTTATCTATTGGCCGAAATGATTCTTAGATAATATATTGCGAACTGATGGATTCATTGTTCATTACTCTATTGATGGTTTCAGCAAACATATCGGCAATGCTTAATTGTTTTACTTTGGCACATTTCTTGGAGTAAGGAATACTGTCAGTAAATACCATCTCGGACAAAGATGATTCCTGAATTCTGAAAGAAGCCGGGTCGGACATTACACAATGGCTGGCAATGGCACGAACAGACCTTGCTCCCGCATCCATCATGACGTTGGCAGCTTTAGTAATGGTACCGGCTGTGTCTACAATATCATCTACCAATACAACATTTTTGTCCTTCACGTCGCCGATTATCTGCATTGTGGCAACTACATTCGCTTTTTCGCGCGTTTTATTGCACAATACCAAAGGAACACCCAGATACTTGGAGAATGTGCTGGCTCGTTTGGAACCACCTACGTCCGGAGTGGCAATTACCAAATTTTCCAACTTCAACGACTCGATATAGGGAAGGAATACGGCTGACGCATACAGGTGATCTACCGGAATGTCAAAAAATCCCTGAATTTGATCGGCATGCAAGTCCATTGTTATCAGACGATCAATTCCCGCAACAGAAAGCAGGTCGGCAACAAGTTTCGCACCGATAGATACACGCGGCTTGTCTTTTCTATCCTGACGTGCCCATCCAAAATAGGGAATGACTGCCACAATACTTTTGGCTGATGCTCTTTTAGCGGCATCAATCATCAGCAAAAGTTCCATCAGGTTGTCAGAGTTAGGAAAGGTTGATTGAACCAAGAAGACGTGTGCGCCACGAATAGACTCTTCATAAGAGACGGCAAACTCACCGTCTGCAAAGTGGGTAATGTTCATCTTTCCCAAAGGGCAATTAAGACTGGCGCAAATTTTTTCTGCAAGGTACCTCGAATTTGTTCCGGAGAATACCATAAAAGGTGTTTTTTCGCTCATTTCTGTAATAGATATTACCTATTTGTTAATATGTATGCAAAGGTATGAAATTCCCATTACATACAACAAGAGTTATTGTATAAAAATAATTTTTCTTTCAGGGATTTATTTGTAGTTTTGCTCAATGAAGCAACTTTCTTCAATATGGCTTGCCGGATTACTTTACTTATGTGCAGTAATGGTTTCGTGTGGGGGAGCAGCTCCCATCAAGGAAGTACGCCTTATTGACTCTCTGAACCAAGTGGCGTATTTATATCGTTATAAAAATCTGGACTCTTCCTATCACGCCGCTCTACGGGCCTATCAAGAGGTGAATCTGTATAAACAGGGGCGGGCAGAGGCTTCTAATAACCTGGGCTTCTGTGCCTTTATGCGCATGGATTTTGAGCAAGCGGAGAAGCTGTTCATGGACGTCTACAATATAACTAAAAATGAATTGGAACTTCTGATTGCCGACATAGGTCTGATGAAGATTTATCAGCGGACAGCTTTGAATAAGGAGTTTTATGATTATAGGAACAGCGCCTTGCGCCGCATGAAGCGAATAGCGGAAGACCGTGACCTTTTTGTCGATAAGCACGAGCGTATGCGGTTGAACTACGCCCGTTCGGAATTTCATATAGTCTCTGCCGTATATTATTATTATCTGCAACAGCGTCCCGAATCCATGACTTCCATAAATATGGTAGTTGCAAACGAAGAGCTGGCAACCGACACCAACCAATTATTGTATTATCATTACATCAAAGGTTCTGCCGCTTTGTGCGACGGTGAGTATCCGGACGAACGTATGCTTCAAGAATTTGACGAGCTTTATACCACCTGGCAGATAGCTTCGCGAAAGGGGTATCTCTATTTTGAAGGAAACAGTGTGCAAGGCCTTGCCAACCTAATGGTTTCACCCGATAGTTATAAATTCTTTCAGAATAGGCGTTCGCATGATTTAATACAATCGGGCATACCCGCGGATTCTTTATTGCCCATGCGACTTGGGCAGTTGGCATTAACTAAATTCCGCCAATACAATGACTTATATCAGATTGCAGGAGCCTATGTGTCTATTGGCAGGTACTTGAATGTACATGGCAGGTATGCCGAAGCGCTGGACACCCTGAAGCAGGCACTGGAATGCGTGAACAGTCATCATCGTCGTTTCTATCACAGCCATAACAATGAGGATTACCTGAAAGCGTTTGACCACAGAGATACAATCAGCACAGAAAGAGTATGGATAGATCACAAGCTAAAGACCGTACCCGAGTGGATTTTGCGTATTCGCGAACAGTTGACCGTATCATATGCCGGTCTCGGAATGAAAGAGAATTTAAATTATAACCGCAATATCTATCTGGATATATTGGAAGATACTCGCCAAGACAAGGAATTGGAAAGCCGGTATCAGGCGCTGGAGAAGGAGTCGAAACAATTGAACGTTGTACTTTCAGTGGTACTTATCGGTTTCGTGCTGTTATTTTTCCTCTTCTGGCTTTTCAATAAACATTCCAAGGCAAGAAGCAACCGGCATCTCCATCGCCTGCAACTGATGTTGGATATTTGCCAGAAAATTACAGTATCCATTCCGGCCGATGCACATAGCGAAGAAGAAATAGTCGAAGCCATTCAACAGTCAGTCTGTCCGGAATTAGAGTTGCTCTTCGGGGTAAAAGATGTCCGAATTAAAGATGGTAAATTGACCTTTCCATGCCGCATCGGAAAAGACGAACAAGCAATGGTGAAAGTGATAGCTCCTTATATTCAGTGGGCATTGGATAATGGTATGACCACCCTTTCTTTGGGTGACGAGCGCCGAAGGCTGGAAAAACAGCGTTATATCCACGAACAACACATAGCAGAAAACAAACGACAGAATCTGATAAAGAAGGCATGCATGGCTATTGTGAACGGTATCCATCCTTATATCGATCGTATCACCAACGAAGTGCACAAGCTTACCCGAAAAGAGTTCGTGGCAGATGAAAGCATAAAGGCTGACAGGTATCTATACATGAATGAATTGGTGACTACAATCAATGAGTATAACGATATTCTTACTTTATGGATCAAGATGAAACAAGGAAAACTCAGTCTGAATGTGGAAACCTTTGAACTGAATGAATTGTTTGACTTGGTGCGTAAAGGAAACCGGGCTTTCGAAATGAAGCAACTCACGTTGGACGTACTGCCTGCGGATTCTTGGGTGAAGGCCGATAAAGCATTGACATTGTTCATGATAAATACATTGGCCGAAAATGCGCGTAAATATACTCCGCGGGGAGGAACGGTAAGGATTTATGCGAAGCAAGAAGAGGAGTATGTGGAGATTTCGGTAGAAGATAACGGTTGCGGACTGTCGGCAGAAGACGTGGCACGCATTGTCGGTGAAAAAGTTTACGACTCGAAAGCCATCGGGATGAACGAGTCTCTTGATAAGGAGGAATTGCAAAAGAACAAAGGAAATGGCTTCGGACTGATGAATTGCAAAGGCATTATCGAAAAATATCGCAAGACCAATGAGTTATTCAAGGTCTGTATATTCAATGTAGAAAGCACCTTGGGACAAGGCAGCCGTTTCTATTTCAGGTTGCCCGGAATCATTCGTAAAACAACATCCGTTTTCTTACTGCTTTTATCCTTAGGGGTATCTTCTTGCCACCACCATGGAAGAGAAGAATTATCCGTAGATACAGAGAACGACTCATTGGCATTAAATGCACGAAATGAGTACGAAAGGCTGCTCGACGCCGCTTCGGATTATGCCAACGAGGCTTATTACTGCAATGTGGAAGAAAAATATGAGGAAGCCCTGCTATATATAGATTCTGCCATGTACTGCCTGAATGAACATTACAAACGATATGCACCGCATCCGCGCCGCTACATGACTTTGACCGGAAACGATACACCGGCAGAATTGGATTGGTGGAACCGAATGTTTTATTCCGATTTTCATGTCATTCTGGATATCAGAAACGAAGCCGCAGTTTCATTTCTTGCATTGAAGCATTGGGATGACTATAATTATAACAATGCGGCCTACACCACTTTATATAAGCTATTGGGTGAGGACCGGTCTCTCGAAGAATATTGCCGACAGTTGGAACGTTCCACCACCAACAGAATAGTTGGCATATTGTTGACTCTGGTTTTATTATTTGCATTGTTGCTGGGTTACTACATCCTTTATATCCGCAAACGTTTAGTCAACCGTTGGAACCTGGAACAAGTATTGGAGATAAACGAAAAAGTGTTTGCTTCCTCTTTATTATCTGTTTCAAGAAATGAAGAGATGCTCCGGCAGGAAGAAAATATCTGGAAGGAGATACCTCTGCAAATTGTAAATTCTGCTTTCGATGCGGTAAATGAGTTATTAAGCATTGACAGATTGATTCTTGCCGTCTATAACGAAACAACCCGGCAATTGGAATTTACTTCCAATCCTGCCGAAGAGAGAGGAACAGAACAAGAAGTGCCGTGGAAAAAGATAATGCAGCAAAGTTTTGATCAACGCACCTACATTTCTGAAGGAAACACGTATGCTTTGCCACTTATGGTAGATACCGGAAGTGCGGGACTGTGCATTGGCGTGCTGTGTCTGGAGCGCAGGGTAGGAACAGAACAAGAGACCGACCGTCTGCTGTCGGAACTCATTGCCAGATACATAGCCATCGTGCTTTTTAATGTAGTGGTAAAACTGATTGTCAAATTCCGAGATATTGAGACGGCACAGGATGAAGCCCGGCGGGCATTGCGGGAAGACAGTCTGTTGCATGTACAGAACATGGTTTTAGACAATTGTCTTTCTACCATTAAGCATGAAACCGTTTATTATCCCAACAAGATAAAACAATTGATCGGGAAATTGAGATCCGGACAGATAGCAGAGGATGAAGAAAGAGATACTGTTATTGCTATCCGTGAATTGATAGAATATTACAAAGGAATCTTCACGATACTCAGTTCATGCGCCTCCCGACAACTGGAAGAAGTCACTTTTCGCCGCTCCGCCATTGCCGTAACCGAATTAATGAATGCTGCCGAGAAATATTTTCTCAAAAAGAGCAAAGCAGGTAAATCACATCTCAATTTCAAGACAGAGACATTGGAAGAGTGGATTATCGGTGACCGGAATCTGTTGTTTTTCTTACTCGAGAATTTGATTGATGAGGCTCTTTCCGATTCTTCAGACGGGAATATCCACCTGACGGCTGAAGAAGACGGTGACTTCGTGCGTTTCCGGTTTACGGATATGCGCAGGGAGAAAAGCCGGGAGGAATTGAATCATTTATTTTATCCGGAACTGGCTCGTATGACAGCAGGTGAAAGAGGAAAGCTCCATGGTACGGAATATCTGGTTTGCAAACAGATTATTCGCGATCATGACGAGTTTGCCGGACGTCGCGGATGTAGAATCAACGCCGAAGAGGGAAAAGATGGAGGTTTTACTGTATATTTTACGCTACCGAAGAAATAAAGTTCCTATGTTTAAAATCGGAAGTGACGGATAACAGAAGATAGCCCTAAAAAAGCTATACCATTATAGTTAACTTTGTAAGTGAAAAAAACAATATTAACTCATAACGATATAGCTTATGAAACGTGTACAAAGTAACACATTAGATTTTAGTGGACAAAATATTTACGTAGGAATTGATGTCCACCTGAAGAGTTGGTCGGTAGCAATCTTATCGAAACATTCAGTACTGAGAAGATTCAGACAAGATCCGGAGCCGGAAGCGTTGCATAAATATTTGGTAAGCAATTATCCGGGTGCCAATTACTTCTCAGTTTATGAAGCCGGTTTCTGTGGCTTCTGGATACACGAGAAGTTGACGGATTTAGGTATCAACAATATAGTGGTCAATCCTGCGGATGTTCCGACGATGAGCAAGGAGAAATTACGTAAGACCGATGCGGTGGATTGCAACAAGCTCGCCCGTGAGTTACGTTCAGGTTCGTTAGAAGGGATATATGTTCCGGGAACTGACATCCTGGAAATGCGCTCTTTGATAAGGCTGAGAAACCTGATAGTAAAAGACAGCACACGTGCCAAGAACCGTATCAAATCATTGCTTCGTTTCCATGGAGTGGAAATACCGGAAGAATTTACCCGGAGTTCAATCGGGTGCTGGTCGAAGCGTTTTCTGAATTGGCTGCACTGCCTTGAACTCTCAACGGAGTATGGAAAGAAAACACTGGAGCTTCACCTTGAGCAGTTCATCCGCTTGAGGAAGATGCTGCTGCAGGAAACACGTGCCATCCGTGAAATATCCCGGAAAGCACCATTCGACAAACCGATACGCCTGCTGACATCCGTTCCGGGTATAGGTGTTACAACCGCCGCTACCCTGATGGTCGAGATTGACGATATTGTCCGTTTCAGCAATGCGGACCATTTAGCCTCTTTCATTGGATTGGTTCCCATGTGTCATTCCAGTGGTGATAATGATAATGTGGGTGACATTACACCCCGTCGGCATTTCATGCTCCGGTGTCTGTTGGTGGAAGCCGCATGGGTTGCCATCCGGAAAGACCCGGCCATGACAATGGCTTATACGGAATACCGGAAACGGATGAATCCGCAAAAGGCTATTGTGAAAATTGCCAGACGGTTAGTGAACAGAGTCTATTTTGTACTTAAACATGAAAAGGAATATGTGCCATGTGTTATCAAATGATATAGAATCCTATAAGGTAAAACAACTTTCTTTTGAGAGAAATACTACATATCTTTTGCGGCTTTGAAGTCCGCTCAAAAAAGTCTGTAACTCTCATTACATGGTTTGACTGATAAAGGAACTTGCGGCTCACTTCGTTGATGTCCGCTGTGGAAAGTTTGTTTTACCATAGGATTTTGGCTCAGGTTTTCTTAGCCATATCAGACAGTATCAGTAATACAAAAAGAGAGGCGTGTAACCGCCTCCACAAGTAGCATTACTGCGTGCCGTCAGGATGCTTATCGCTGGTAGGTTGCTCCTCAGCAGAGCCTACTTCCTCTTAACATCCTGATACAAAGATATAATACAAAAGTTAATTATTAATGAATTATCCAACTTTGTTTGGATTTTAAATGGAAAGACATATATGGAAGATAAAAAATTCAAAGTAATCATCGTTGAGGATGTCAAACTGGAACTGAAAGGCACGGAAGAAATTTTCCGTCATGAGATACCTAATGCTGAAATCATTGGCACTGCTATGACAGAACAAGAGTTTTGGACTTTGATGGAAAACGGCGTGCCCGACCTCGTCTTGCTTGACTTAGGTTTGGGAGGCTCTACTACCATCGGGGTGGATATATGCCGCAACATTATCAAACGCTACCCCGACGTGCATGTCCTGATATTCACCGGAGAAATACTGAACGAGAAATTATGGGTAGAGGTGCTTGAAGCAGGAGCTGACGGCATCATTCTGAAAACCGGCGAACTGCTAACCAAAACCGATGTACAGGCTGTGATGGATGGTAAAAAAATGGTCTTCAACCATCCTATCTTAGAGAAGATTGTAGAGCGATTTAAGAAATCGGTGTTGAATGATGCTAAACGTCAGGAAGCTATTATCAGCTATGACATCGATGAATACGACGAGCGGTTCCTTCGCCATCTGGCATTGGGATATACCAAGGAGATGATAGCCAATCTGAAAGGCATGCCGTTTGGAGTGAAGTCGTTGGAGAAGCGTCAGAACGATTTGGTGGGACGTCTCTTTTCTTCCGACGAAAGGGTAGGGGTGAATGCTACCCGATTGGCCGTACGCGCATTAGAACTCCGCATCTTGAACATCGACAATCTGGAGGCCGACGATGAGTAGATTGCGCATGCCACACCCCGCCACGATGTTCTTCCTGCTGACGCTGGCAGTCATCCTTCTATCATGGATATTCGACATCTATGGTCTGAGCGTGCCGCATCCGCAGACGGGTGAAGAGATACGCGTGCAAAGCTTGCTGAGTCCGGAAGGCATACGCTGGCTATTGCGTCATGTGATCACTAACTTTACGGGATTTGCTCCTCTGGGTTTGGTGATTGTGGCTATGTTTGGAATCGGCGTGGCTCAACATTCGGGATTCATTGACGCATGTATCCGCAGAGGGGTGCGAAGCAAACTCGCTCCTTGGCGCACGCTCATTGGGGTGATAATCTTGGGCTTGCTCTCCAATGTGGTGGGAGATGCAGGATATATCATTTTGCTCCCCATAGCAGCCACTTTATTCCAATTCGTCGGTTTGCATCCCATAGGAGGAATAATCACAGCATACGTTTCCGTATCTTGCGGATATAGTGCTAATATCTTCTTGACGACTTTGGATTCCATGCTTGCCGCTTCTACTCAGGAAGCGGCTGATATGTCCAACGTAGTTTCCGGACAAACGGGACCTCTGTGCAATTATTATTTTTTCTTTGCCTCTACTTTCCTGCTCACATTTGTCATTTACTATATAACCCGCAAGAGCTTGCTGCCCGGTTTAGGCAAGTACGAAGGCAACATTCGTTTCGGCGGATACAAACAATTATCCCGGAAAGAACGAAGGGCACTGATAGGTTCCGTTATGGTGGCTTTGCTGTATATAGGCATTATCGTATGGGCCACTTTCTCTCCGTGGGGCATACTGCGTGGCGTCAATGGCGGACTTATTCGTTCTCCTTTCATCGTGGGCATTCTCTTTCTGCTATCTCTTGGCATAGGATTGACAGGGATGATATACGGCTTTGCTTCAGGACGCTATCGCACGGACGGTGATATGATAGAAGGACTGACGCAACCCATGAAATTACTGAGTGTGTACTTTGTGATCACTTTCTTTGCCGCACAAATGTTTGCATGTTTCGAGTATTCTCATTTGGACAGATGCATAGCCATCATGGGAGCAAATTTGCTTTTTTCTGTACGTTTAAGCAGTATATGGGTTTTGATATTGTTCATTCTGTTCACGGCCTTGGTCAACATGATTATGGTATCGGCCACCGCCAAATGGACTTTCATGTCATTCATCTTTGTTCCGGTATTGGCGGGTATGGGCATCTCGCCGGACATGGTTCAATGCGCATATCGCATTGGTGACAGCGCCACCAATGCCATTACGCCCTTTATCTTTTACATGCCCCTCGTACTGACTTATATGCAGCAATATGACAAGCAGTCAACTTATGGCTCACTCTTAAAATATACCTGGAAATATTCACTTACCATCCTGTTTTCCTGGACGCTTTTACTTGTACTATGGCACATCAGCGGTCTGCCATTAGGCTTATAAGTTCAAACTTCAGGCTTGCTTTCTCTTAAGGTGTGGGTTTGCGTGCACAAAAGCGTGAGGTTGAGTTGCTCAAGTGATTACTCGATTTTTCTCAACACCACAGCCGTACGTGCCGGCACATAGAGCTTCAACCATTCTTTCTTTTCTTTCTTGTACAATGGGTCATGATTGGTGAAATGCTTCACCGTATCATCTGTAAGCCCGTTGCCGCCAAATGCCGGGTCATCGGTGTTCAGAACCACTTCGTAAGTTCCTGCCGGCACAAGGAGACCATAGTCTGTGAAAGACTGTTTAGGATTGAAGTTAAACACAAAGACTAAATCCTTGCGCATATAGGCCAACACCTGATCGCCGTCATTATGCCATATTTCCTGAATCGGAGTAGCCTGGAAGTTCTTCACGCTTTTCACCACTTCGAGCATTGCCGTATCAAAATCACCCATGTAATGGTATGCCAATCGGGGATTGTCCACCAAATCCCATTGACGGCGAGCATATTTGCAAGACCAACCGTTACCCTCGCGAGGGAAATCAATCCATTCGGGATGGCCGAATTCATTCCCCATAAAGTTCAGATAGCCGCCATTGATAGTCGTTGCAGTCAACAAGCGTATCATTTTGTGAAGAGCTATACCGCGGTTCACCGTATAATTTTCATCTCCCTTCTGCATGTGCCAGTACATATCGGCATCAATCAGGCGGAAAATAATAGTTTTGTCGCCAACCAAGGCCTGGTCATGGCTTTCCGCATAAGAGATTGTCTTTTCATCTTTTCTGCGATTGGTAACTTCCCAGAACATACTTGACGGTTTCCAGTCTTCATCTATTTTCTCTTTGATGGTCTTAATCCAATAGTCGGGAATGTTCATTGCCATACGATAGTCGAACCCATAGCCTCCATCTTCGTACTTGGCCGCCAGTCCGGGCATTCCCGAAACTTCTTCGGCAATTGTTATGGCTTTGGAATTTACCTGATGGATGAGCCGGTTGGCAAGGGTCAGATAACAAATGGCATTATCGTCCTGATGACCGTTGAAGTAGTCTCCATAGTTACAGAACGCTTCGCCCAGGCCATGGTTGTAATACAACATAGAGGTCACGCCGTCAAAGCGGAAACCGTCAAAATGAAATTCTTCCAGCCAATATTTACAGTTGGATAGCAGGAAGTGTATCACTTCATTTTTTCCATAATCAAAACATAGGGAATCCCAAGCCGGATGTTCACGCCGCCCGCCGGAATAGAAGTATTGGTTAGGATCACCGGCAAAATTCCCCAATCCTTCCACTTCGTTTTTCACTGCATGAGAATGAACAATATCCATGATGACGGCAATATTCATACTGTGAGCCGTGTCAATCAATTCTTTCAGTTCTTCCGGAGTGCCGAAGCGGGAAGATGGCGCAAAAAAACTGGAAACATGATATCCGAAACTACCATAATAGGGGTGCTCCTGAATAGCCATTATTTGTATGCAGTTATAGCCCTGTCCGGCTATGCGCGGAAGAACTTTCTCCTGAAATTCCCGATAACTTCCCACCTTCTCCTCCTGTTGAGCCATACCGATATGACATTCATATATCAGTAAAGGGTTCGTGGACGGTTTAAAGGAATGTTTTTTCATCTTATACGCATTCTCCGGCATCCATACCTGTACGCTGAATATTTTTGTTTGTTCGTCCTGCACCACACGAGTGGCCCATGCCGGGATACGTTCGCCGGAACCACCGTTCCAATACACCATCAGTTTATATAAGTCACCGTGTTTCATGGCATCGGCGGGAAGCTTTATCTCCCAATTGCCATTCGTATCACGCTTCAGGCTATATTGTTGTTGCTCTTTCCAATCGTTGAAAGTTCCTATCAGAAAAATTTGGGTTGCATTGGGGGCCCACTCGCGAAACACCCACCCATCACTTGTACGATGCAGACCAAAATACATATAGCCGGATGCAAAATCAGACAAGGTTTGCTTTCCTGTCAACTCGGCTTCCTTGTTTACGGCATACTGATGACGTCCGTTGATGGCCTCGGCATAAGGCTCCAGCCAAGGGTCGTTTTTAATCAAATTCAAAGTCTCCATAAAAGATCGTTTTGGGATATTCGACAATTATTATATGGGAAAATTATTCAAAATCATCTATCGTATAATTTACAAAGTCGGAAAAACGTTTCATCTGCTTAAGAATGTCATCCGTACGCTCCAGAAAATCAGGGGGCAAGAAGAAACTGTCCGGCAATTGACAAGCAACCGTGTATTCCTTACATTGAAGATATTTCAGGTAAGGGTAATCTTTTGGGAAGCCCTTAGGAGCTGTTTTCAGGAAATTTTCTCCTATAACGGGAAAGTATTGCTTGAAAGACGGATCTTCTACTATGCCACGAAATTCATCGATATTATCATAAACAGCTTGTCGCAAAGCTTTCAAGAGGGGAGGAGGGGGGCAATAGCTTCCTCCCGCCAACATACAATTACCGGGTTCCAAATGGATATAATAACCGCAATGGTCGGACTTCTTTCCTTTGGCGTTGATGTATCCTCCCAAATGAGTTTTATAAGGTGTCTTGTCTTCAGAAAAACGTATGTCACGATAAATTCGGTAAGTACAATCTTTTGCCTCTATGCCACGAATGCTGTCATCAAACAAAGAAATACGGGAAATGATAACAGTGAGCAATTCTTCAAACTCGTTACGAACCAATTCATATAGTTCCCGATGAGCATTGAACCATTCACGATTATTATTAGCAGACAGTTCCTTCAAAAATTGAAATATAGCAGGTATATAGTTCATATCATATTCATTCCTTTAACCTGCCAAATTTACGGATAATATTTCTAACATAACACAAAGAAGGATAAAAAAGCATCGGGCAGCATCGCAACTCCATACCGGTATGTCTTGATGAGCGAGGAAAATTATTATAAATCCTTATAACTTAATCTTCAGAATTTTTCCTCCGTATCCTTCAACAGCAACATTGGTTGCCTTGTAAGGAAGCAAGCTGATGCATTCTTTTCTTCCACTGAGCAAATCGGTGGCTTCATACTGATTGATTTGTGGCATTTGCAGAAAGCTGAAAGCATGAGCGGGAATATTGATAGCAAGATCGGCTGACAGGTGATCGAAATTTACGACAAACAGCAACAATTCGCTTTCATACTTGCGCAAAAAAGTATATTGCCTATGTTCGTTGAAGCGCCATCCTCCGATATTAGCATACATCAAATCGAAAAAAGCTCCTTGAGAGATGGCTTTCTCGTCGTTGCAGAGCGTCAGTATCCGTTGGTAAATGCCATATATATATTTCTGCTTTTCCGTAAGCATTTTGCCATCGAACTTACCTCCATTGCGCCAACGGCGAATGGTGTCAACGCTCCAATAATCAAAAATGGTGGTACGCCCGTCTCTTCCGCTGAACCCTTCACTATCCATACCCGGTTCACCAAACTCTTGTCCGAAATAAATCATCATCGGGTTGGTGTTCATACATGCGGATACAATGAGTGCCGGGATTGCCTTGCGCGGATCGCCTGCAAAGAAGTCAGAAGCAATGCGCTGCTCGTCATGATTTTCCAAAAAGTTAAGCATGCGAGTCTCAATTCCCCCCAGGCTCTGCCATGAGCGTGTGATATCCGTTGCCGAGCCTTGTTCGCAAATCACAGCCCGCAAGGTGTCATAAAGCCCCACTTTATCATACAGATAATCAAATTTTCCCCGGAACAGATAGTTCTTGTATTCTCTCGGACTGTAAACTTCGGCTATAAACAAAATAGAAGGATAGACAGCCTTGACTTGAGGGACGGCCCATTCCCAAAACTCAACGGGAACCATTTCCGCCATATCGCAACGAAAGCCATCAATCTTCTTTTCCGCCCAGAACAGCAGGATATCCAACATCTTGTGCCAAGTGTCGGGAATGGGATTGAAATGACAAGTTCCACCGTTCTGATAATCCACTCCATAATTCAGTTTTACCGTTTCATACCAATCGCTGCTATCGGGATAGGCATCAAAACGATTATTCCCGGTAGCTTTTGCCGGACACTCCCTATAAGGTTCGGCTGCCGGTCCTTTCATGTCAAAGCGGCCATGCAATTCGGATTGCGGAATATAATAGAAATTATTGTACGCACTGAAGGCATGATTCATGTCGTCGTTTGCTCCCAATTGCAAAGTTCCATCGGGTTGCACATCCGAGTGATACTGACGAGCCACATGGTTGGGAACAAAATCAATGATAACTTTCAAGCCACTGCGATGTGTACGTTGAATCAAATTCTCAAACTCTTTCATACGTTCCGTAACATCTTTGGCAAGATCCGGATCTACATCATAATAGTCTTTGATGGCATACGGTGATCCGGCTTTCCCCTTTACAATAGCCGGGTGGTCGGGACGGATATTGTAAGGACGGTAATCGGTCTGAGTGGCATGTTCGATAATGCCTGTGTACCAAATATGCGTAGCGCCCAGTTTCTTAATTTCTCCCAACGCCTTGGCGGAGAAGTCTGCCATTTTGCCACATCCATTCTCGTCTATGCTGCCATTATTGATGCAATGGTTATTGTTGTTCCCGAATAGTCGGGTAAATACTTGATAAATAATCAATTTATTCTCTTCCTTCATTTTTTTTCGTATTCCGTTTCGTACAATGTTACCTCACGCTTTCCAGACGCTTCTTTTTTCTGCGAGCAAGCCTTGCAGCACATCGTTGGCGGTGTTATATCCTTGCATGAATATTTCTTCAGCCTTCTCCAACTCCGTATTGCTGTATCCTTCCAAATTATAAGGTTCTATCAACAAATCCGCCTTTTCCCGCTCCGGGAAAGTATTGGAACGGAACATGAAGTTGTATGAGCGCATCGCAATGCTGACAATGTTTTTCTTATATTCCGTTGCCATCAGCGGGCTGACATTTACCGCCACCACCTTATCGCATATACGCCGCAAAGTAGTGACAGGCAGATTCATCAGCACACCGCCATCCACATAATAAGTTCCGTCAATCTGTACCGGAGCAAACAGTACCGGCATGCAGCACGAGGCGGCTACACGTTCGGCAATGTCTCCTTTATGAAAATGTACCGGACGCCCATGATCCAAGTCGGTGGCTGTCACAATCATAGGTATTTGCAGTTCTTCCAGTTTTTTAGCCTTCAGGTTACTCTTCAGGAAATCAACAAATTCTCCCAACTCAAACAGCCCGACTTTAGGTATCACCAATTTGGTCAAGTCCTGAAACTTATGCCCCGAAAAATAGTCGAGTATTCGATGCGGTTCATTGCCATCGGCATAAAATACCCCGGCCAGAGCACCTGCACTCACCCCGGAAAGTATATCAGGCTTTATATCATGTTCTAACAAAGATTGCATTACCCCCAAATGAGCAAAACCTTTGATGAAACCACCGCTTAGCGCAAAGCCTACCGGATATTTCCGAGTGAACCAATTATTCGCTGCTGTTTCCATGCTGAAAATAAACTTTAATGTCCGGCACGAAATTAATGATTTTATTGCAGTAAGAAAGGGTTTACGTCAGAAAAAGTTCTGTAGGATACGGGAGCTTACCGACTTTTCTTGTAGATATCATTATAAGTGCGTAGGGAAATCCCTCTCTACAAATAGGGGGAAAATTTTAAAGATATTCGGCATTCTGTGTACCTTTGCGTAAACTAAAAACCTAACAAGATGAAAACTTTCAGACAAATCATGATGGCAACAGCCATTACCTTTGTACTCTCCGGTTGCGCCTCACTCATTTCTCAGGGTTCCCGTGCCAATGTGTTGAGCAGCATTCAGAAAGGCATGAGCAAGCAAGAGATAACCAGCCTGTTGGGCTCTCCGGATTTCCGTCGCTTCGACAATGCCATGGAAGAGTGGGAATATACGAAAAGACTCTATAACGAAAAAATCACCGGCACAACAACCCAAATTGTGATAAGTTTTGAAGATGATAAAGTGGTCGCAATGGACTCTTTCGAAAAAGATCCCTATCCAATGCCGCCGACTCCCAATGGAATGCTCCTGAATCCTTCTGTAGACTTTAATTTCAAAGGAATGCATCCCGGGGAATTTCAGCGTCTTTATGAAAAAATAAAATCCCGTCCTTTCAAAGACGACCGGCTTGAGATGATGCTTGTGGTCTCCCGCAATAACCGCCTGAATTGTAGGCAATGTGCAAAACTGATGTCGCTCTGTCCTTTTGATGACGATAAGATAAAAGTATTGAAGATGTTTGCTCCCGGCATTAAGGATATTGAAAACTACGATGAAATCTTAGACGTAATAGATTCTCTGTTCAAAAAAGACGATGCTAAAAAGATTTTAGGCATACGATGACAATCATTCCGATAACGGGAAATGCCATAAAGGTCCGCTGCCTTGTCCTATTTTCATCTCCTTCCCCCGGGTAATAGCCTGACTGATGTAGTTCTTGCCTCGGCAGACCGCTTCATCAAGCCGATACCCTCCGGCCAAAAACAAGGTTATGGCAGAAGAGAGCGTACAGCCGGTACCATGCAGGTTCCGGCTTTCTATTTTAGGACCGGAATAGAGCACACATCCGGATGAAGAAGTTGTATCGACAGAGTTGGAAAGCTTCCTTTCGTAAAGCACATCGCACATCTCATCGCCTTGTAAGTGTCCACCTTTGATGAGCACAGAGGTACGAAACCGATAAGACAATTCCCGGGCTGCTTGTTTCATTCCGTCCGTAGCCGAAATAGAATGACCGAACAGCAAGCCCGCTTCGTGCAGATTCGGAGTGATAAGAGTGCATAAAGGAAGAAGTTCTTTCATAATGATCTGAATAGCCTGTTCCGTCATCAGGGATTTACCGCCGGTTGATGCCATGACAGGGTCGTACACCACATATGCGGGACGATATTTCCGAAGACACTCGGCAATGACATGTGCCGTTTCGGCATCATGTATCATACCTATTTTGACGCCATTCGGCCGAAGATCATCCATTACGGACACGACTTGCGCTCGCACCACGTCTGCGGGGATGGGATATACCGATTGAACACGGATCGTGTTCTGTGCAGTGACAGCCGTAATGACAGAAGCAGCATAGCCGCCCAAAGCCGAAATTGTCTTTATATCGGCTTGAATGCCTGCACCACCCGAAGAATCGGAGCCGGCAATGGAAAGAATGATATAAGGCATAAGATATATAAAGTTAAATCAACTTCGTGTATGCTCAATGTCCGCTCCATGTCCGCTCCGTATCCATAGGAGCGGAGGATATACGGAGGATATACGGAGATGATACGGAGGTGATACGGAGATGATACGGAGGATATGCGGAGGATATGCGGAGCGGATGCGGATGTAAAACATGGTGACTTCATAAGTATTCCCGGTGAAAATTAAACAGACTCTAAGCTTGTGCAGAAAGCTTTCAGACAGAGAAAATGAGGGAGAATGTCGTTGTCGTCTCTTTGCCAGATATCGCCCAACAAAGCAACGCCTCCGAACCCCAACGAATGTATTTCAGGCAGATGCTGCATGTCAACACCCCCCAACGCAATGACTTTATCGTCGATAATGCCCTCTTGCCGCGCTTCCAGCAAATGGTCATAGGAATAGGCCGAGGCATACCCTTCTTTGGATATGCTGTCGTAAACGGGACTGAGAAAGACATAATCGCTATGGGACTTGTGCTGAGAAACTTCGGCAATCGAATGACAAGAGCAACTGATGTGTCCTGCATAATCCTTCGGCGCACGCTTGTTACGTCCGTTCAAGTGAATGCCTTTCAGGTTGAAAACCGGTACCAACTTAAAGTGCTCATGCGTCACAATCCTCGACCTGTATTTCTCCGAAAACTGTCGCAGAAAAAATTCCAGTTCCCCGGCAGAGGCTTCCGGTTTACGTAGATGAAGTATTTCCAAACCGTTTTCAAACAGAGCGGTGATGATGGCAGTTTCTCCTTCAAAGAAACGCGGATGAGTGATAACAATCAGTTTCATGATTCCCTTTACAATGAAAGAATATACGATTGCATGGTTCTTAAATCAATGGTCCAAAGCCTGCCGATTAACGGTTCGCCATAGCCGCAAATCAATTTCAAAGCTTCGTTTGCCTCCACACTCCCTACAATGGCAGGAGTAACGCCGACAACAGATTTATCAAAAGTAGACATAAGCAGAGCTTCTTCCTCGTCAGGATAAAGGTCACGATAGGTCTTACAACATTCACCGCAGCCGAATACGGACACCTGCCCTTCAAACCCTTGAATGGCTCCATACACGTATGGTTTGCCTAAAGCAATACAAGTATCATTCAGCAAGTATCGGGTGGCAAAATTATCACAACCATCCACAACCAAGTCATAATCGTCTATCAATGCTGCCGCATTTTCCTTATCAAGACGAAAAGAAAAGGGACGAACCTCCACGCTACTGTTCAAAGCCTGTAGTCTTCGAGCGGCACATACCACTTTCGGTTGCCCCACTTCGGACTCGGAATAGAGCACTTGTCGTTGCAGGTTGCTGATACTTACCACGTCATCATCCACAAGTCCCAACACACCTACTCCTGCACCGGCCAGATATAGTGCGATGGGAGAGCCTAATCCTCCCACACCCACTATCAACACTTTGGCGTTGCTTAATTTCTGTTGTCCGCTTTCTCCTAATTCAGGAAGCGAAATTTGCCTGTCGTATCTTCCCATAGCCGATTAAACTATTCTGTTTTTTTATCATTTATTTCCTGTTCTGTTTCAGACATCGCCTCTTTCCCGCATCTGTAAACGAGTGGCGTTGCAATCATCCCTTCAAGCCAATTTTCCGGAATAAGAGCTCAAATCAAAACAAGCATCCCAATCTTTCCACACCGGTTCGCGTCCCAAACGCTTCAAGGCTCTGTCCACTTCCACAGCTTTGCGCTCGTCGCTCACATGAAACTGCTCCAGCGTTTGCGGATAACTGTAATATCCTCCCGGCTCGGTTTTGCTCTCGGCACTCATGGTCGTCACACCGAGTGTTGCCATGTGGTCGCGTATGGCGGCCGGTTCGCGGGTGGAGTAGGAGATATCCACATCATGGTCGAAGATGCGCATGGCAAAGGTGACCTGTGCCAACTCTCGGTCGCTCATGATGACGTTCGGGTGGAAGCCGCCATTTTCCGAAGGACGCATGCGCGGAAAATTGACACTGTATTTCGTCTTCCAATAATGCTTCTGAAGATAGCGCAGATGGTAGGCCATCATAGTAATGTCTGTCCGCCATTCCTTCTCCAATCCGATAAGTACCCCCATACCTATGGAGTGCACGCCGGCCTGTCCCATGCGGTCGAACCCGTTGGCCCGCCACTCGAATTTCGATTTCATGCCGCGGGGGTGGTAGATGTGATAGTGCGCCTTGTTATAGGTCTCCTGAAAACAGATGACACCGTTCAACCCATGCTCTTTCAGTTCGGCATACTCTTCGGTTTTCAGAGGCATCACTTCTATTTTCAGGTTGCTGAAATAGGGTTTTGCGAGGTCGAGGGCACGGGCTATGTAGGGCACGCCGGCTTGGGCGGGATTCTCTCCCGTGACCAACAGCAGATTATCAAAAGGTGCCAGTTTCTTGATGGCTTTGTATTCGTTTACAATCTCTTCCTCCGTCAAGATGGTGCGCGGCATCGGGTTACTGATGTGAAAACCGCAATACACGCAGGAATTGGTGCAGGAATTGGTGATGTATAGAGGGATGAACATGGAGATGGTTTTCCCGAAACGTTCTTCGGTGAACTTCTTGCTGAGACGTGCCATCGTCTCTAAATAGGGGATGGCGGCGGGAGAGACAAGCGCCATGAAGTCGTTTACATCACAGTGCTCTTTGGCAAGGGCGCGGCGCACGTCCACCTCTGTCTTGGCATGGATGCGCTCCGTGGTTTCTTCCCATGAAATATTTGCTAATTCGTCTGAAAACATTTATCCGATAGAAAAAGATTAGAAACTGTTTTGATTTTATTTTTTGTGCCCTTTCAGCTCTCTGGACAAGCGCATGGCACAGAAGTTCGGTCCGCACATCGTGCAATATTCTCCATCGGTATGCCGACCGGCATGAAAATAGTTTAAAGCACGTTCCGGGTCGAGTGAGAGGTCGAACTGGTCTTTCCAGCGAAACTCATACCGGGCCTTGCTCAAGGCATTGTCGCGTACTTGCGCCCCCGGATGCCCTTTGGCCAAATCGGCCGCATGCGCCGCTATCTTATAGGTGATGACACCCACTCGTACATCTTCTTTGTCGGGCAGGGCCAAGTGCTCTTTGGGAGTGACGTAGCAAAGCATTGCCGTACCCAGCCAGCCTATCTGTGCCGCACCGATGGCAGAGGTGATATGGTCGTATCCCGGTGCTATATCTGTGACGATAGGGCCGAGGGTATAGAAAGGGGCGTTGTGGCATTTTTCTATCTGGCGTTCCATGTTCTCCTTAATTTTGTGCATGGGCACATGGCCCGGGCCCTCGATAAAAGCCTGCACATTCTTCTCCCAAGCCCGGAGCACGAGTTCGCCCATCGTGTCAAGCTCGGCAAACTGGGCTTCGTCGTTGGCGTCGTGCGTAGAACCGGGACGCAACCCGTCACCCAAAGATATAGCCACATCGTATTGCGCCAGTATGTCGCAGATGTCGTCAAAATGTTCGTACAAGAAGCTCTCGCGGTCGTGCACGAGGCACCATTTGCTCATGATGCTGCCGCCACGGCTCACGATGCCGCACAGGCGTTTGTCCGCCAGATGCACATTGTGGCGACGGATGCCGGCGTGGATGGTGAAGTAATCCACCCCTTGTTCACACTGTTCTATCAAGGTGTCCCGATAAATCTCCCAACTGAGATCTTCGGCTTTGCCTCCCACCTTCTCCAAAGCCTGATAAATGGGCACTGTGCCCACGGGAACGGGACAGTTGCGTATAATCCATTCGCGCGTTTCGTGTATGTTTTCGCCCGTAGAAAGGTCCATCAGCGTATCTCCGCCCCATTTGCAGCTCCAAACGGCTTTTTCCACCTCTTCGTCGATGCTCGATGTCGTTGCGGAGTTACCTATGTTGGTGTTGATTTTCACAAGGAAATTACGGCCGATAATCATCGGTTCCGCTTCCGGATGATTGATGTTGGCAGGTAGCAGAGCACGTCCTGCGGCTATCTCCTGACGCACGAACTCCGGAGTGATGTGGGTTTCTATCCCCAATTCGGCGCAATTCATGTTTTCACGGATAGCCACATATTCCATTTCGGGGGTGATGATGCCTTGTTTGGCATAAGCCATTTGGGTAATGTTTTTCCCGCTTCGGGCCCGATAGGGCAGCGTGATGTGTCCAAAGCGCAGATGGTCGAGCGAGCGGTCGGCACGACGCATGCGGCCGTATTCCGATGTTATATCCGGCAGTTGCTCCACATCGCCGCGGCTCAATATCCAAGGTTCGCGGAGCCGGGGCAATCCTTTTTTCAAATCGATTTCCATATCAGGGTCGCTGAACGGGCCGCTGGTATCGTAAACGTATATATAGGGATTGGGAGTGACGATTTTTTCGTCCTCTGCGAAATGAGTACTGGGCACCTGTTCTACCTTGCGCATGGCTACACGTAACTCAGGAAACAGTTTACCCGGCAGATATACTTTCTCGGAACGGGGATATGTTATTTTCATGACAAATGAATTGAATAAATGAAAAGACTCTTAAATTAAAAAGACGCTGCGTCAAAAAGTTAAAGCTCCGGGGCTTTTTCGGAAGAATCTTCTTCCAAGAATGCCGTCAACGGCGAACTTGCCTCTGCCACAAAGCTATCGGCCTGCACGCCCAGACCTGCCTCATAAGCCATGCGGCCGGCTTCTACGGCTTGTCTGAATGCTCTTGCCATGGCCTCCGAATCTCCCGCTACGGCAATGGCGGTATTGACGAGGCAAGCCGCAGCGCCCATCTCCATGGCTTCGGCAGCATGGCTCGGAGCGCCGATGCCGGCATCTACCACGACGGGAATGTTAGCTTGTTCGATGATGATTCGCAAGAAGTCGCGGGTTTGCAGTCCTTTGTTTGTTCCGATGGGCGCACCCAATGGCATGACAGTGGCAGCACCCGCTTCTTCGAGGTGTTTGCATAAAGTAGGATCTGCCTGACAATAAGGAAGCACGACAAATCCTTGCTTCACCAATATTTCCGTAGCCTTCAGGGTCTCTACGGAATCGGGAAGTAAATAACGAGGGTCGGGATGTATCTCCAGCTTCAGCCAGTTTGTACCGAAAGCCTCACGTGCCATTTGTGCGGCGAACAGGGCCTCTTCGGCATTACGTACTCCCGAGGTGTTGGGCAGCAATCGGATGTGAGGATGGCGGATATGTTTCAGCATATCGTCCTCTTTGTCGTTCAGATTGATGCGCTTCATGGCCACCGTCACCATTTCTGTGCCGGATGCCAAGATGGATTGTTCCATGACAGCGTTAGAGTGGAACTTGCCTGTTCCCAGAAATAAGCGGGAGTTGAACTCATGTCCCGCAATTATCAGTTTTTCCATACTTGTGTATTTATTGTTGACTGTTTCCGTGTTTATTGACAGCTTTCCTGCATCAGCCCAATGATTCTTTTCATTTCTTCTATCGGACGAGGGGCATGCAGCACTGTGCCCGAAAGGGCAATCCCACTGACGCCTGTCCGCATGAGGGCCGGAATGTCTTCCGCCGTAATCCCTCCGATGGCCACTACAGGCAAGTGTATATCCGCTTTCCGCATGTGACCGAGAATGTCTATATAACCTTCTATTCCCAATATCGGGCTCAGGTTTTTCTTGGTGGCGGTGTAACGAAAAGGGCCGCAACCTATGTAGTCGGCACCTGCCGCATGATGCATCCATACATCCTCAAACGTATTGGCCGTACCGCCTATGATGAAACCTTCCCCCAAAATGCGGCGTGCCTCGGTTATGGGCATATCGTTTTTTCCCAAATGCACGCCATCGGCATGTAACTTTCCGGCCAGCTCCACATGGTCGTCAATGATGAAAACGGCTTTATATTGCCGGCAAAGAGCTTGTACTTTCAGGGCCACAGGCTCTATCTCCTCCGCCGTTGCGCCTTTCATGCGCAGTTGTACCCAGCGGCAGCCGCCCTCAAGGGCCATGCGTGCGGCATCTAAATAGGAATACCGTTCCGTATGATGGGTAATGAACTGAATTTGAGTCATGACGATTACCCTCCACAAGTGGCTTTAATGATGATGATGGACAGGAATTCCCGCAGAGTATATGTTGACCACTGTACACGGGGCACCATGCAATTGTCCACGGCAACGGCAATGCCTTGCGTCGGCAAGGAGAGTTCTTCAATAAGTTGTGCAAGGGTAGTGGCATCTGTTTCCACTTCTTTGCTATTGACTGATACTTTCATCTTTTATGTTTATAAAAAAAACAATGGAAGTAAATACAAAGAAGCGCGCCGTTGCGGCAGATGCTTTTGAAAAGAAAAGAATATCCAATTCCTACGGCAGTACTAACTGCATCAGGTTCGAGGGTATGATCTCAGCCCGCCAGGGGCACCCCTTTGTTTTTACGTCGGCAAAGATACAACAAAAGGAGGCAAAAGCAAGTAAAAGGAAAATAAAAATGTTCTTTTATTCTTTCGCCTGAATGGTATGGGCTTTTAGACAAAAGAACAAAAGAACATAAAAAAAGAAGCTCAAAATCAAGACTGAGCAAAATCAAGACATTTTCTAAATCAGCTTGAATATTATTCGATGCCGTGAGCGGATACTTCCGGAGCGATTTTCTTGATTAATCCTTGCAAAACTGCACCGGGACCGCATTCCGTAAAGTCCGTAGCGCCATCGGCAACCATGTTTTTCACGGTTTGCGTCCAACGTACCGAAGCTGTCAGCTGAGCTACCAGATTCTTTTTGATTTCTTCCGGATTTGTGTGAGGCAAGGCGTCCACATTCTGATATACCGGACATTTCGGAGTATGAATCGCTGTGGCATTGATGGCTGCTTCCAGTTCTACTTTGGCCGGATTCATCAGCGGAGAGTGGAATGCTCCGCCCACTTTCAGGGGCAATGCACGCTTGGCACCAGCAGCTTTCATCAGTTCGCATGCTTTGTCGATGCCTGCTATGGAGCCGGAAATAACGATTTGTCCCGGACTGTTGTAGTTGGCAGCCACACACACTTCGCCTTCGGCACTTACCTGATCGCAGATTTCCTCTACTTTCTCATCGGGCAGGGCAATGATGGCTGCCATAGTAGAAGGCTGTGCCTCACAAGCTTTTTGCATGGCCATGGCACGAGCATACACCAACTTCAAGCCGTCTTCGAAGCTCAATGCACCGGCAGCGACCAACGCCGAGAACTCGCCCAGCGAGTGACCGGCGGTCATTTCGGGCTTAAAATCATCACCCATGCAGAGGGCTGATATGACGGAGTGAAGAAAAACGGCAGGCTGAGTCACCTTGGTTTGGCGAAGCTCTTCGTCCGTACCGTTGAACATGATATCAGTAATGCGATATCCGAGGATATCATTAGCCTTTTCAAAGAGTTCTTTGGCCAAAGCCGAGTTTTCATACAGGTCTTTGCCCATGCCCACAAATTGAGCGCCTTGACCCGGAAATACAAATGCTTTCATAATTTTACTTGTTTTAGTGTTTAATGAAAAAACTGCCGCAAAGGTATGTTTTTTTCCGGACATAAACCAATATGACAGTTGCGGAAAGTTCGCATAGCCACACTTGATTTTCATTTCCGCCTTCTTCTCCACCGAAAGAAGAAGTATTTATAGGCTGGGATAAAAAAAGGCTATCTATCACAGACAGCCAATCTTTTTATTAACCTTAAATCTAATACTATGAAAAACACGTTGCAAATGTACGGAATTTCCTCATATTTCAAAAAAAACGGAGCGTAACATCTTATTTTATAACATGGTTTAATAATAATGTGCTGTTATTAACAGTTTTGCGTTCGAAAAACAAAAAAAATCGCTATCTTCATGCCCTAAATTAAAGAAAATACCCACACAATGATTCACACCATACTCGATACAGACCTTTACAAGTTTACGACTTCGTATGCCTACATCAAGCTGTTTCCTTATGCCGTAGGCACTTTCAGCTTCAGAGATCGGGACAAAACAGTCTATACAACCGAATTCCTCGGCAAATTGCGTCGGGCAGTGCACGACATGGCACAAATAACCTTGTCCGATGAAGAACAGGAATACATGACACAGCATTGCCATTTCTTGCCAAGGGTTTATTGGGAATGGCTTTCTTCCTTCCGGTTCCGTCCCGAGAAAGTCAAGATATGTTTGGACGAGGAACAGCATTTGAACATTGAAATCACAGACTACCTATACAAAGCCACACTCTACGAAGTGCCTTTGCTTGCTCTCGTTTCCGAGCTGAAGCATCGTACACTTGGCAACGTGCCGGACATGAAAGATATCCTCTGCAAGCTATCCGAGAAGGTGACTTTGTCTAATGAACACCATCTCAGTTTTTCGGAGTTCGGTACGCGCCGTCGCTTCTCGTTCGATGTACAAGACAAGGTCATCGGCTACCTGAAAGAGACTTCGCAGTATTGCACCGGCACGTCCAACTGCTACTTTGCCATGAAACACGGCATGAAACCGATGGGGACACATCCGCACGAATGGTTCATGTTTCATGGGGCACAATTCGGTTACAAGCATGCCAACTATATGGCATTGGAGAATTGGGTGAATGTTTACGACGGCGATTTGGGCATTGCTTTATCAGACACCTATACATCCGCCATCTTCTTGAGTAATCTGAGCCGTAAACAAGCAAAACTGTTTGATGGGGTATGATGTGATTCGGGCAATGAATTTGATTTCACCGATAAACTTGTGGCACGTTACAGGGAATTGGGCATCGACTCCACTGCCAAAACCATTGTATTCAGTAATGCGTTGGACTTTGGCAAGGCCCTCGACATTCAAGAGTACTGTAAAGGCAGAATCCGTTGCGCTTTCGGCATCGGCACCAACCTGACAAACGATACCGGCTTCAAGCCTTCGAACATTGTAATGAAACTGACCCGCTGTAAGATGAATACGAATCAGGAGTGGCGCGAATGTGTAAAGCTGTCGGATGATGCAGGGAAGCATATCGGCAGCGAGGCGGAAGTCAGAGCATGCTTATATGATTTGAGGCTGAATGACAATCAAAAATAAAAAGCGATTATTCCGCCTCCCTTTTCCTTTTATATGCAAACTGTTTCCATTTTTCTTCCGGCCAGTCTTGCCGTTGCATCTCCATACGTGCCATAACGAAGAAGAGATCGGACAGGCGATTGACAAAACGCAATATATCCTCATTCACGGAATCCCTGCGGTGGAGTGCCCATAAGCGCCGTTCGGCACGGCGAGCCACAGTACGGGCATATTGCAGATGGGCGGATAGGGGAGTGCCACCGGGCAGAAGGAAATAGCCGTTATCTTGCAGCAAAACGGTCATAGCATCCATCTCTTGCTCGCAACGCAATGTGAGTTCGGCAGCCGAAAGCGGATTGGGATTTACCGTCCCCGAAGGGGTGGCCACATAGCTCATCACCGTCATCAGCTCACGCTGAATGGCATGCAACAAATCATGCCGCTCATCTCCTGCGGGAAGCATCGAACGTACAATACCAATCAAGGCGTTCAACTCATCAAGACATCCGTTGGCTTCGATGCGTATGTCATCTTTGGGAACACGGATGCCACCATGAATGCCCGTAGTGCCCTTATCTCCGGTTTTGGTATAAATTCTCTTCATAAGCAAGGATTAAAATATTATAACTTTCAGTCTTTCAGAACAGAGACATCGGATCTGTTTCTCCCCAGTAAAGGTGTGTATAGCTGGCAATGACGTTTTTGTATCGAAAAACAGGAGTGTCTACCGGTTGCCCCTTGGCGTTATACACTTGTGTCACAGAAGCAGGGAGACTCAGCAGGCAATCTTCCCCATCTTCCGGCAGGCAATCACCTTCGTACTCCCTGAAACATTCGTCATAAGTCAACCTCTCTTTTCCAAACCGGGTATAGTGGAACTCGTGTCCTCGCAGTTGCTTGCCGTTGTATTGAAACTGCCGATAGCCCAGCGATAACTTTTTGTCACGAGCTTCAGCCGAAATATAAAAAGGAAAAGCACCCACCATCCGGTGCACTACACCTTTGCCGGCAGATTCAGTTTTCTCCACATCACACGAAATGGCTTTAGACAGATACATCATTCCGCCACACTCGGCCAAAACCTTGCCTCCGGCTTCTATGTACTCACGGACGGACTTCAAAGTGCAACCAGCTGCCGACAGTTCTTTCGCATGCTTTTCGGGATATCCTCCCGGCAGATAAAGCAAATCGGTATCTTGAGGCAAGGGAAGGTTCTCTTCCGGATTAAAAAGGGTGACAGTACCCATGCCGCGTAGTATATCCAAATGTTCGGCATAAAGAAAAGAAAAAGATTCTTCGTTACAAGCCACTGCAATGTGATGCTTTCCATCGGTCTTTCCTTCCTTTTCTTTCTTTCTCTCCGGCAAAGGGCGTGTGGTTTTATCCAGCAGCGATTGCCAGTCTATGTATTGTTCGAGAAGATCGGCAAGAATATTCACATCCATATCGTTCAGATGACTGAAGTCGAGCCCCAGATAACGTGTGTCTTGCTCCAGAAGCTTTTGTTTGGGAAGATGGCCGAGGCAAGCAACATTCAGGTCGGCACAGACCTCTTGCAACATCCCGTAATGCCTTGGCGAACCCACCCGGTTAAAGAGTACGCCTGCTATCTCTATTTCCGGACGGAAATGGATGAAACCCGACAACAAAGGAGCTATGGAGTAAGCGGAAGATTGGGCATCGACAACCAGCACCACGGGAAGACGAAGCAGTTCCGCTATCTCGGCAGAGGATCCCCGGCTGCGATCGTAGCCATCGAACATTCCCATCATACCCTCTGCAATCACCACATCGGCGTCCGCCGAATAGCGGGCATAGATATCTTTCACATGCCATTCGCTCCCCATGAAAGTGTCCAGATTGATGGAGGAACGATGGCACACGGCAGTATGATACTTTGTATCTATGTAATCGGGACCGCACTTGAAAGGCTGCACCTTAAAGCCTTTTCTCACCAGCAATGCCATCAATCCGCGGCTGACGGTGGTCTTTCCGCTGCCGGATGCAGGTGCAGCTATTAAAAATTGGGGTATGTCTCTCATCCTTTCTTTCAGTTTGGGCAGGCATGTCATCCTGCATTTTCTTTTTTTCCTTCCACAAAGGTAAACATATCTCCGACAAAAACCTTATCTTAGCTGCCAAAATAAACATACGCTATGATAACCGAAGAATTAAGAAAACTCTACATTGCACATACCGGACACGGACCGGAACAGATTGACGAACTTCCTTCTTCCGGATCCAACCGCCGCTACTTCCGCCTTACGGGCACCCCCACGCTGATTGGTGTAAGCGGCGAATCGGTGGAGGAGAACCGCGCTTTCCTATACATGGCCGACCATTTCCGTCAAAAAGGTTTGCCTGTGCCTCAAGTCATTATCCACTCTGAAGACGAAATATATTATCTGCAAGAAGATTTGGGAGACACCCTGCTCTTCAACGCCATTGAAAAAGGGCGCAAGACGAGCGTTTTCGGCGAAGACGAAAAGCAACTGTTGCGTAAAACCATCCGTCTGCTACCTGTCATACAGTTTGCCGGAGCCGATGGAATGGACTTTTCTTATTGTCATCCACAAGCCGAATTCAACAGTCGCTCCATTCTGTGGGATCTGAACTATTTTAAATATTGTTTCCTCAAGGCCACGGGAATGGAGTTCCAGGAAGACCGTTTGGAAGATGATTTCCAAAAGATGGCAGACGTATTGCTGCGCAGCAGTTCGGCCACGTTCATGTATCGCGATTTTCAGAGTCGTAACGTCATGATAAAAGATGGAGAACCTTGGCTTATCGACTTCCAGGGTGGACGGAAAGGACCGGT
The DNA here is from genome assembly GCF_002998435.1 of Bacteroides zoogleoformans. Taxonomy (NCBI): domain Bacteria; kingdom Pseudomonadati; phylum Bacteroidota; class Bacteroidia; order Bacteroidales; family Bacteroidaceae; genus Bacteroides; species Bacteroides zoogleoformans. Next base: position 408,653 of record NZ_CP027231.1, read on the forward strand.
TTATTATGATGTAGCCTCATTCTTATGGCAAGCCAAGGCCAACTATCCGGACAGTCTCCGCAAAGAACTGCTGAAAGAGTACCTTGACGCACTCTGCAAATACCGCCCCGTAGACGAAGCCTACTTTTATGCACAACTTCGTCATTTTGTACTGTTTCGCACCATGCAGGTGCTTGGGGCTTACGGTTTCCGTGGATATTTCGAGAAGAAGCCGCATTTCATCCAAAGTGTTCCCTTTGCCATCGAGAACCTGCGCCGGTTGTTGCAAGAGCCATATCCCGAATATCCTTATCTCTGCCGTATATTGCGTGAACTTACCGAACTGAAACAGTTCACGGACGATCTGCAAAAACGCCGTTTGGTAGTGAAAGTCACCAGTTTTGCTTATAAGAAAGGGATTCCCGAAGACCCTTCGGGCAATGGAGGAGGATTTGTGTTCGACTGTCGTGCGGTGAACAATCCGGGCAAATACGACCGTTACAAACCTTTTACAGGACTGGATGAACCTGTCGTCCGTTTTCTCGAAGACGATGGAGAGATAACTGATTTTTTGGAACACGCATACGCTTTGGTCGATGCTTCGGTAAAGCGGTACATGGAACGTGGATTCACCAATCTGTCTGTCTGTTTCGGTTGCACAGGCGGCCAGCATCGTTCGGTATATTCGGCACAACATTTGGCCGAACATCTGAACAACAAGTTTGGCGTACAAGTGAACCTGATGCACCGCGAACAGAACATCGAGCAAACATTCAAAGCAAAGAATTAGTTCGTTATGAAAGCAATGATATTTGCCGCCGGCCTGGGCACACGCCTGCGCCCGCTGACCGACCATATGCCCAAAGCGCTTGTTCCCGTGGCGGGAAGACCTATGCTGGAACGGGTGATACTGCGACTGAAGGACGCGGGATTCAATGATATCACGGTCAACATCCATCACTTCGGCGATCAAATCATCGACTTCCTTCGTACCCACAACAATTTCGGTACGGACATTCACATCAGTGACGAGCGCGACATGCTGCTCGATACCGGCGGAGGCATCAGCAAAGCACGTCCGTTCCTTGATGGTAACGAGCCTTTTCTTGTGCACAATGCCGACATCCTTTCCGAAACAGACCTTGCCGCTTTCTACCACCGCCATGTAGGCAGTAAAGCGGAAGCTACTCTACTTGTCAGCCATCGGGAGACCTCACGCTATCTGCTCTTCGACGAGAATTTCCGACTGAACGGATGGATTAACAAATCTACCGGGGAGGTGAGACCTGAGGGGTTCGATTGTCGAAAGAAAGAGTACCGCGAACTGGCTTTCGGTGGCATTCACGTCATTTCTCCCTCCCTTTTCCGATTCATGGATAATGAGCGGTGGACAGGAAAATTCTCCATTATACCTTTTTATCTCTCTGTCTGCCACGAAGCGTGCATCCAAGGGTATGTACCGCAAGGAGAACAATGGTTTGATGTAGGAAAAATAGAAACACTGAAGAAAGCGGAAGAATGGCTGGATACTATCCATGAATGACCGGACACTTTCGCCGTATCGATACTAAAATGATGACCACAAACGAAAAATGTGTTGGAAAGTTTGACACTTGGTCCGATGCCGGACATGCAGCCAATATTCCGGATAAAAATTAAACAAATCCTTAGTATCTTTTCAAAAAAATCACTATCTTGTAGGCTCAAAATCAGTAGTTCTTTCGTTAAAAGAGTAAAAGAACTGCTGTGAGTAAAATCCTCCGGCTCAAGCAATGAGGTAAAGGAGGGAGAAACACTATGAACTATGGAAGAGATAGAATGCCCTTAAAAGCTTGTCTTATGAAAAAAATTGCAGGATTTACAATCGGGTGTTTGCTATTCTGTCTGTTTGGAAGCCTCATCCCGTTGGCAGCGCAAGACGTTGCCGTGAACGACCTTATCATAACCGGTGTAGTAAGGGACAAAGAGAACCGGAAGCGATTGGAGAATGTGAATATATCCGTCATTGGCACTAACATTGGTACAGTGACCAATCAAGATGGTACTTTTTCCCTCAAAATAACTACTACGGAAGGATTCCGTGGAGTGGAATTCTCCCACATCGGCTATCTGAATACGCACCTGTCCCTTGAGGAATTGGAAAAGCCTGACGAACTGACCATCTGGCTGATACCGGCCCCAAATCTGCTGAAAGAGATTGTGATCTACGGAAACAATCCTCGTGTCATCGTGGAGGAAGCCATCAAGAAAATTCCTGCCAACTATGCCGCCAAAGACAATATGTTGACCGCTTTCTATCGGGAAACCATACAAAAACGTCGTCGTTATATCAGCGTGGCCGAAGCTGTGATGAATGTTTACAAAACAGCCTATGACGAACGTTATGCCAACCGCGACCGGGTACAACTCCTCAAAGGGCGCCGCCTGATGAGCCAAAAGCAAAGCGACACGATAGCTGTAAAAGTACTGGGAGGCCCTAATCTTTCACTTTATCTGGACGTGGTGAAGAACGGAGATGCCTTGCTCGGTCCGGACAATCTGAATTTCTATGACTTTAGGATGGAAGAACCGGTGAATCTGGACAACCGAATGCAGTATGTCATCAGTTTCCGTCCACGTGTCAGCCTGATGTATGCCCTCTTTATCGGGAAGCTCTATATCGACTACGAACGGCTCTCCTTTACTCGGGCAGAGTTCGAACTGGATATGTCCAATCGGGTGAAAGCTGTAGAGGCTATTCTTCACAAGAAGCCCGTCGGGCTGAGATTCCGCCCACAAGAAGTCAGCTACTTGGTGACTTACAAGCAACAGGGCAACCGCACTTATCTGAACTATATAAGAAACGTCATCCGCTTTAAGTGCGATTGGCAGAAACGACTTTTTTCTTCCACCTATACGGCTTTTTCCGAAATGGTGGTCACCGACCGGGATGAGAATCCGCAGGCCGGTATCTCCGGTCGAAACGCTTTCAAACAGAAGCAAGTGTTCTACGATTTGGTAAACGAATATTGGAACGAGGATTTCTGGAAGAGCTATAACATCATAGAACCTACGGAGTCACTGGAAAATGCCGTCAATAAATTAAGAAAGCAATCGGAGAAACTTTAATATTCAATCGTTTGCAGATAGGAAAATGTATATTTTAGCAGAGAGTATATCTTTTTCGGGCATTTTATTGTAATTTTGCCCCGGTATTAGTTTTAATTAAAAAGATTGTAACAATGAAATTACCTGAAGATCCGGTGATGCTGTATAGCTTCATCAACACAAAACTGCGTGACTTTTATCCTTCATTGGATGCTCTTTGTGAGGATATGAATGTAGAGAAAGAAGACATTGTTCAAAAGCTGAAATTGGTGGGATTCGAATATAACCCTGCAAAGAACAGATTTTGGTAAATAAGGTCGCCGTATAAGTAAGAGCAACTCCCGCTGTTTGTCGCTATAAAGCACAATTCAACGGGAGTTTTTTCTTATTAAGCCGGAATTATTTCAGTTCATCCAGATTCTTTTGGATGTCAGCATCTGTAAGATCGTAGTTCACCAAATCCCCGGATAAGTATTTATCATAAGAAGCCATGTCTATAAGTCCGTGTCCGGAAAGATTAAACAGAATCACCTTTTCCTCACCCGTTTCTTTACATATATTGGCCTCGCGAATGGTGGCGGCAATGGCATGGCACGATTCGGGAGCAGGAATGATACCTTCTGCCTGTGCAAAAAGGCAACCGGCTTCGAATGATTCGAGTTGCTTGATGTCAACAGCTTCCATGTAGCCATCTTTCAACAATTGCGAAACAATGACACCAGCACCGTGATAACGCAAGCCTCCGGCATGAATATTGGCAGGAGTAAAATTATGCCCCAGCGTAAACATAGGTAGCAAAGGGGTATATCCGGCTTCATCACCGAAGTCGTATTGAAACTTGCCACGTGTAAGCTTCGGGCAAGAAGCCGGTTCGGCGGCGATGAAACGTGTTTTCTTTCCATCAAGAATGTTGTGACGCAAAAATGGGAAAGCGATACCGCCGAAATTGGAACCTCCACCGAAACAAGCTATCACCATATCCGGATACTCACCCGCCATAGCCATCTGCTTTTCAGCTTCCTGGCCGATGATGGTCTGATGGAGCGTTACGTGGCTCAACACAGATCCAAGAGTATATTTGCAGTTGGGAGTGGTTTGCGCCAACTCGATGGCTTCGGAAATGGCTGTTCCCAATGAGCCTTGATGATTGGGGTGAGCCGTCAGGATATTTTTTCCGGCGCGGGTTGACATAGATGGTGACGGGGTTACTTGTGCGCCGAATGTCTGCATGATGCTGCGCCTATATGGCTTCTGCTCATAGCTGATTTTCACCTGATAGACGGCAGCCTCCAAATCGAAGAGACGGGCCGCGTATGCCAAAGAGGCTCCCCACTGACCTGCACCGGTCTCGGTAGTGACATTGGTGACTCCTTCTTTCTTGCAATAGTATGCTTGCGGAATGGCCGAATTCAGCTTATGAGAGCCCATCGGACTGACACTTTCGTTCTTAAAATAAATATGTGCCGGTGTGCCAAGCGCTTTCTCCAGTCCGTAAGCACGTACCAGCGGAGTGCTCCGATAGTATTTGTACATCTCGCGTACCTCTTCAGGAATTTCAATCCATGCGTCCGTCTGGTTAAGTTCTTGCCGGCAGAGCTCCTCGGCAAAAATGGGATACATGTCTTCTGCTTTTAGCGGTTGTTTTGTTCCGGGATGAAGAGGAGGCAGGGGCTTATTCACCATATCAGCCTGTATGTTATACCAATAATGCGGAATCTCCTCTTCAGGCAGGATAAATCTTTTTGTTTTGTTGCTCATAGTGGTTTTATATTAATAGTTCGAAGCCCCAAATGTAGCCATTATTTTTTCACCTGCCTTTTTTTCTTTCAGTTTTTTGCATATAACGCAATATTTGCCTAAGTTTGTCTCGATTTGTTAAACCATGTCTGTATGAAAAGCCATCATAAATTCCTATTGAATAAGAAATTTCGGATTCAAAGATTTCCATTGCTCCTGCGAGTGGTTGTAGCCATTATATTGGGACTTATTTTGGGGCGGTTGCTGCCCGAACCGGTGGGGCGTGTGTTCATTACATTCAATTCTTTATTCGGAGAATTCCTTTCTTTCTCCATTCCGCTGATAATCTTGGGCCTTGTGGCTCCTGCCATAGCTCATTTGGGACGAGGTGCAGGCAAATTGCTGGTACTTACGGCCGCCATAGCCTATATTTCTACGGTATTCTCGGGCTATTTTACCTATTTGCCTTGCATGGAACTCTTTCCTGACATCATTTCTCGCGAAGCAATGCCGGATGGTATCAGCAAAGAAACCGCCATGGGATTGCTGCCTTATTTTCAGGTACAGATGCCTCCTGCTTTACAAGTGATGACAGCTCTGGTACTTGCTTTCACATTGGGGCTGGGCATGGCTTTACTGAAAACAAGGTATTTGCAAAATGTATTTGACGACTTCAGAAACATCATCTCGATTGTTATTGAGAAGGTTATCATTCCTTTGCTTCCATTCTATATTTTCGGTATTTTTCTAAATATGGTCCGCAATGGAGAGGCATTTGCTGTATTGGCACAATTCTCTAAGGTGATTGTCGTAATATTTACGCTTCACATTCTGCTTCTTCTCATTCAGTTCACGATAGCCGGTGTAATAGGGCGTAAGAATCCTTTGAAACTTTTGCGCACCATGTTGCCCGCTTATGCCACGGCCCTGGGAACCTCATCTTCGGCCGCCACCATTCCCGTAACATTGAAGCAGACTATCAAAAACGGAGTGCAGGAAAACATTGCGGGCTTTACGGTGCCTCTCTGTGCTACGATTCACATGGCCGGAAGCACCATGAAAATTACAGCCTGTGCACTGGCCATTATGTATATGAACAATATGTCTATTGAATTCGGCACGATCAGCCGATTCATCTTCATGCTGGGTATTACGATGGTAGCCGCTCCCGGCGTGCCCGGTGGGAGCATCATGGCAGCCTTGGGGTTGTTAAGCAGTATCTTGGGTTTCAACGAACAGTTACAGGCACTAATGATTGCCCTCTACATAGCCATGGATAGTTTTGGCACGGCTTGCAACGTAACGGGCGACGGAGCCATTTCGGTGATAGTGGACAAAATAGCAGGAAAGGAAGGTAGATGTTGTCAAAATAGAGAATAAATTTTATATAAGAATAATGATGAAGAATATAGTTTATGCATTGGCATGTGCATCAGTACTTTCACTTGCCGCATGTTCGTCGCAAAATAAGCACAAGAAAGAAAACGTGCAAACGTTGCAACAAGACAGCATAGAAGTATTTGCACCGCAACGTATGCAAGTTTCTGATATAAAAACAGCTTTCACATATAAAGGAAAAGAGTATCAATCTTCTGTGCTTCGCCACCCTGACGAGACACTGCCTATTGTGAAAAACGAACAGGGAGAGAAGTTTGTGGACAATCGTATAACGTTGCGCATCAGTTGTGAAGGTAAACTGTTGGTGGACAAAGTATTCACAAAAGAAAGCTTTGCATCACTGATTGATGCAGAGTTCATCAGAAACTCCATTCTCGAAGGATTGGTCTATGATAGAACTACCCCGGAAGGAATGATATATGCAGCCAGTGTCTGTTATCCGCAATCGGATTTGTATATACCCATCCGGCTGCTTATTACAACCGGCGGAAAGATATCCATGACCAAAGAAGAACTGATGGAGGATTATCAAGCGGACAGCATCAATTGACATCTCATTTTAAACGCATTCCTTGATATACAAAAATAACTCATGAAAGAAGTAGGAGAGACCTCGACTTTCATGAGCTATATGTGTTCAAAACAGGTAATCAGTTTCTGAATTCCAAGCCGGTTTTCAGCTTATTGACATCTACCATAATCGGTTTACTACGATCCACTTCCTGAGCCAGTAGTTTCTTCGACAAATCATTCAGCAAGTAATGCTGGATAGCACGTTTCACCGGACGGGCACCAAATTCAGGGTCATAGCCGGTGTCGGCAAGAAAATCGATAGCGCCATCTGTCAATATCAACCCAACGCCGTTGTTGGAAAGCATCTTCTGTACACTTTCAATTTGAAGAGTGACAATTTGTTTAATTTCCTTCTCTGTCAGAGGCAGAAACATGATTGTTTCATCAATACGATTCAGGAATTCAGGACGAATGGTCTTCTTCAGCATGTTCATCACTTCCTTCTTAGTTTCCTCAATCACTTCCTCCTTGTTGGCGTTGTTAAGCTTTTCCATCTGACTTTGAATATAAGCGCTGCCCATATTGGAAGTCATGATGATAATCGTATTCTTGAAATTCACGGTACGTCCTTTATTATCGGTCAGACGCCCGTCATCAAGCACTTGCAGCAGGATATTGAATACGTCCGGATGTGCTTTTTCTATTTCATCGAACAGTACCACAGAATATGGCTTGCGCCTTACGGCTTCAGTCAACTGTCCGCCTTCATCATAACCTACATATCCCGGAGGTGCTCCAACCAAACGAGAAACACTGTGCTTTTCCTGATACTCACTCATGTCAATACGTGTCATCATGGTTTCGTCATCGAACAAGAACTCGGCCAAAGCCTTTGCCAATTCGGTCTTACCGACTCCTGTGGTACCTAAGAATAGGAATGAACCGATAGGGCGTTTGGGGTCTTGCAACCCTGCACGACTGCGACGCACAGCATCGGCCACGGCTTCAATGCCTTCATCTTGCCCGACAACCCGTTTATGCAACTCTGCCTCCAGATGCAACAGTTTGTCTTTTTCGCTTTGCAGCATCTTGCTCACCGGAATGCCTGTCCAGCGCGACACCACGTCGGCAATATCTTCTGCATCCACTTCCTCTTTAATCATCGCTTTATCTCCTTGCATTTCGTGCAACTTCTGTTGCGTCTCCTCGATTTCTTTGTTCAGCGATTGCAGTTTGCCATAACGAATTTCAGCGACTTTTCCATAATCACCTTCCCGTTCCGCTTTGTCAGCTTCAAACTTCAGGTTCTCAATCTCTACTTTATTTTGCTGAATTTTGTTGACCAGCGTTTTTTCATTCTGCCATTTAGCTTTGTAAGAGTTTTCCTGTTCCTTCAGTTCGGCAAGCTCCTTACCGATTTGTTCCAGCTTAGGCTTGTCGTTCTCGCGTTTAATGGCTTCACGTTCAATTTCCAATTGTTTGATTTTACGTGTAATCTCATCCAGCTCTTCCGGAACGGAATCGACCTCCATGCGCAGTTTGGCGGCGGCTTCATCCATCAGGTCAATGGCCTTGTCCGGCAGAAAACGATCGGTAATATAACGATTGCTTAGTTCTACAGCCGCAATGATGGCATCATCCTTGATTCGTACATGATGATGATTCTCATAACGCTCTTTCAAGCCACGCAAAATGGAAATAGTGCTGAGTGTGTCCGGCTCGTTCACCATTACAATTTGAAAACGCCGTTCCAGCGCCTTGTCTTTTTCAAAATATTTCTGATACTCATCAAGGGTAGTAGCCCCGATGCTTCTCAGTTCACCACGAGCCAACGCTGGCTTCAATATATTAGCAGCATCCATGGCTCCTTCACTCTTTCCGGCACCTACCAACGTATGGATTTCATCAATAAAGAGGATGATATTCCCTTCTGATTTTTTCACTTCGTTGACGACGGCTTTCAGTCGTTCTTCAAACTCTCCCTTATACTTGGCACCGGCAACCAATGCCCCCATATCCAATGAATAAACTTGTTTGTTTTTCAAGTTTTCGGGTACGTCGCCACGCAGGATACGATGGGCAAGCCCTTCTACAATAGCAGTTTTACCCGTACCCGGTTCTCCGATAAGAATAGGGTTGTTCTTGGTACGTCGACTCAGAATTTGCAGTACACGACGAATTTCTTCGTCACGGCCAATCACAGGATCCAGCTTGCCGCTACGTGCCGCCTCATTCAGGTTAAGAGCATATTTTTCCAACGATTGATAGGTCTCTTCACTGGATGGCGAGGTCACTTTTTCCCCTTTCCTCAATTCATTAATGGCTGCACGCAATTCTTTCTCCGTCATTCCGGCATCTTTCAAGATGGCAGAAGCGGTACTTTTTACGTTGAGTAATGCCAGCAACACCGGTTCCAGAGAAACGAATTCGTCTCCCATTTCCTTTGAGTATTGCACAGCTTTTTGTAACACTTCGTTAGCTTCACGGCTCAAGTATGGCTCTCCACCCGACACTTTGGGTAAGGAATCAATCTGTTTGTCGGCAACGAGCGCAATCTGTTGTCCATTCAAACCTAATTTCTGGAAGATGAAATTGGTTACATTTTCGCCTACTTTCATCACACTCTGAAGCAAATGTACCGGCTCAATGGCCTGCTGTTTCCGGTTTTGTACCAGATTCACGGCTTCTTGCATAGCTTCTTGTGCTTTAATGGTAAAATTGTTGAAATTCATATATTGTTCTCCTTTCTATATATCTGTTTTATGACACAATGGAAGTTGCAAAAGAATTGCCAATGGCATATTTCAGACATTTTTTCAACTTTTAGATTGAAAATTTGACAATTTGTCTGATAATCTGCCAAAACTTTTTCTTACCTTTACGGCTCGAATTGTAAATTAACAAGCAATGAGAGGCAGCATAAGGTTCTCTGAGAATGTGATATTGATAGATGTTGCATTTTTGAATGAAATCGTTTACGATATAAAAAACGCTTTGGAGATAAGATTGGAACGTAAATTAGCTCATGTTGATTTACCGGCATGGCTAAGCTATTTGGCATTGGATTCCGGACTGAGGGAGAAAAACAATAAAGTGGAAGTGATATTAGTGCACGACCAGTTGGCACTGACATTAAACAGTTGTGAGCCGTCTGACTTGAAGAGTTTGGAGAATATGGCTTGCCGTACGCCACTTGGTGAATTTTTATTCTCTTCCGTTTCTTCTTCAGGACTTGTTCCCACTGAAAATTTGTATATTGATTTGATGAATCTGGCACTCGTCTCTGCTGATGTGAAATGTCTGATGCTACTGCCATTCCATCCGGCATATGGCGAAAAAGTGGAAGATGCATTATGTAATTTCTTTAAGAACAAGAATGAAGAAGAGTGCAATAAAGCCGTATATTTCACCGTGGGAGAACCTCTGCACTCAGTCTATTGCCGGTGCGAACGGATATTCTATTCTTTGGCACACGCCCTCGGCATTAATTCTGATGACCTATAATATCCACAATATAAACAACGATAATAAATCTATGTTCAGTCGCGAAAACAGAAACAATACAATGCATGGCATTTTATTGATTGCTCTATTCTCTTTTTCGGCTTTTTATATTGCCGAAATTCCTTTAGTGAAAAGTCTCTCTTTCAGTCCTCTCATTGTGGGTATCATTTTGGGAATGGCCTATGCCAACAGTTTGCGAAACCACATGCCGGCAACCTGGGTACCCGGCATTAAGTTCTGCTCTAAGAGAATTCTGCGTATAGGTATCGTATTATATGGTTTCCGTTTAACTTTGACACAAGTAGCGGAAGTCGGATTACCGGCAGTGGCAATTGACGCCATTATTGTAACAGGGACTATTTTTATTGGCATTGGCTTGGGAAAACTTCTGAAAATAGACAAAGATACCTCACTGATTACTTCTACGGGCAGTGCCATTTGCGGAGCGGCTGCCGTATTGGCTGCCGAACCGGTCGTTAAATGTGAAGGACATAAAACGGCCATTGCTGTATCCACTGTGGTTATTTTCGGTACAATATCCATGTTCCTTTATCCGATAATGTATCGCACAGGCTTGTTGGATGCATTGAACAATATAGAAGTTGCCATCTATACAGGAAGTACTTTACACGAAGTGGCGCATGTGGCGGGTGCCGGAAATGCAATGGATCCCACAGATGCTCTTGGCATTGCCGGAACAGCGACCATTACGAAAATGATTCGTGTGATGATGTTAGCTCCGGCATTGGTAATCATGAGTTTTGCCTTATCAAGGCGTAAGAAGGCTGGTGCTGACGGCAATGTTGCAAAGAGAAAAATCATGATCCCTTGGTTTGCGTTTGGCTTTATCGGAATAATCTGTCTGAACTCTTTTTTACAGTATCTCTGTGGAGCGGAGACTATTAAAGATATTCCTTTTAATGGAGCTATCGAATATATTGATACTTTTATGCTGACAATGGCAATGACAGCATTGGGGACTGAAACCGGTATTGATAAATTTAAGCAAGCAGGAGCGAAGCCTTTTATTCTGGCTTTCTGTCTCTATATATGGTTAGTAGTCGGCGGTTATCTACAAGCAAAATATCTGGTTCCGGTGTTAACATATTGAATTAATAGTCTATAGTTCTGAAGCCTTCACCATCATATAGACTATTTATACGGATATTCAGTCCTTTCTTACCTTTCAGCAAACCGGATATTTTATCTAATTTGAAAGAGACCAATCCATTGGTCACAACCTGTTGAGCAGCGTTGTATGCATTGTGGCGAAATTCAACATTGACGTAATTCGATTTATTTTTTTCATTGGTAGCAGCTTCGTTGACAATGAGGTTCAGCATGTGCTTATCCGCATGATCATTGCTACGATAAAACTGATATTTGATGTTTAAATAATTCGCCGCAATCCACAAGTCTGTGATATTGATACGATCATCGCCGATGCTATCTGCTTTTGCGGCAGGCATGAAATAAATATCCTTGGTCAGGATATTCTCAATGCGATGTATCTTGCCATTGTAGTGATATCCTTTTATTGTTTCATTCAACTTACTGAAGTTAACAAAAGCACGCTGTCCGTCCACTATGGCATAGTTATGAATAGAGGTCGTATCTCCCGGATAGAGTTTACTTCCTTCGTCCAATGCAAAATAGTATTCTTTTCCTTCAATAACTCTCACGGTACCGATGGCAAATAAAGAGCTACCATCGCTATCGTATGGACCGTTCATATCCGAATCATTCATACAAGAATGAAATATAGAGATAAAAAGCACCCCCAATATCCATGTCACAATTATTTTCCTCTTCTGCTGCTTCATAACTAATTTTATCCTTTTTTTAAAGAAACACTTTTCGAAACTGAATACTGCACAATGGATTGTTAAAAGAAATAAAACTCATGTTTTTCTCTCAATATCATGCAGTATTTTTGTATCAATATCATTTATCGGATAAACACGTGTTGAAAAAATATAATGGAAGAAAAAGAACTGGCAGAACGGTGTAGGCTGGGAGAGAGTGTTGCCCGCAAAGAACTCTATGAGTTGTTTGCGGGGCGTATGCTCGGTATATGTCTCCGTTATACAGGCGACCGAGAGACTGCCAGGGATTTGATGCATGACGGCTTTCTGAAAATCTTCAACTCTTTTGACAAATTCACGTGGAGAGGACAAGGTTCTCTGAGAGCATGGATGGAGCGTATTATGATAAATACGGTATTACAATATCTAAGAAAAAACGATGTGATGAATCAAGCCTCGACTTTGGAAAATGTCACGGAGATTTACGAAGAACCGGAGAGTTCATCAATAGACATCATTCCTCAGAAAGTGCTGATGCAATTTATCAGTGAACTACCTACAGGCTATCGTACCGTATTTAATCTATTCATTTTTGAAGAATTGTCTCATAAGGAGATAGCCCGGCTTTTGGGAATTAATGAAAAATCCTCCGCTTCACAGTTGACTCGCGCCAAAGCATCTCTGGCAACCAAGATACGCGAATGGGTAAAAAACAACGAATAAATAAAGGAAGAAGATATGGAAGATGATTTATGGATAAAAAAAATAAAAGACAGGCTGGACGATTATTCCGAACCATTGCCTTCTTCCGGATGGGAACAGCTGGAAAAAGAATTATCTGCCTGTAGCAACTCATCAATGAAAAAAACTAAGAATAGGTTTCTTTTCCACCGTTGGGGCATGGCGGTTGCGGCTACATTTCTGCTGACGATTTCTTCTATCAGCTTATGGCTACTGAAAAGTTCAGTGGGAGAGGAGTTGCGCAACACTTCAGTACCAGCTTTAGCCTTCACACCTGATTTCTTGCCCAACCAAACAGAACCTGCAACACAAATCAGCCCTTCAACACCTGCTTATCAGATAAATAAAGGTTCTATGACAGTAGGTGAAACAAAGCAATCGCCTTTATTGGCACAACAAATAATGATTTCGGCAGATAGTGAAGAAAAAAAAGAAGAAACTGTATCTTTTGAAATAAATAACGAAAACATAAACGATAGGCAAGTGCCCGAATCGACGATAAAAGAAGAAAAAGTGAATCGCTATCATCCGTCAGGGAAAGATAAGATACATCTTCAAGCCAATAAACAGTCCGCATCCGGCAGAAACAATAAAAGATGGGCAGTAGGATTATCTATCGGTAATATCGGCGGGAGCTCTCCAAACAATTCGACAGCTGACAGAGGTTACATGCAGATGAGTCCCGGCAATGTCATCAATATGGACAGAATGGATCTATCATTTACAGCCAGTAATGTGATCGCTATCCCCAAAGGACAAGATCTTATATTTAAGGACGGAATGCCTTACTTGCAGCGCAATGTAAAAAGTATTGCTTCCATCGAACACAAACAACCGTTAAGTTTTGGCATTTCCGTCAGGAAAGAACTTAATAATGGCTTTTCGATAGAAAGCGGTGTAACTTATACGTATCTTGCTTCCGACATTACCTTTGAGGGAAGTTTGGATAAATTGAGTCGGAAACTGCACTATATTGGCATCCCGATACGAGCCAACTGGAACTTTATTGATGAGAAGCGTTTCACAACATATATTTCAGCCGGTGGAAATGTAGAAAAGTGTGTTTATGGCAAGATTGGAAGTGAAAAAGAAACGGTAAAGTCCTTACAACTATCTGTGACAGCTTCCGTGGGAGCGCAATACAATGTAAACAAAAGAATAGGTTTGTATGTGGAACCGGGAATATCTTATTTTTTCGATGATGGATCTATGATACAAACCATAAGGAAAGAAAACCCCTGCAACTTTACATTACAAGCAGGAATCCGTCTGACTTATTAAGGTTATGGGCGGCACTAAGAATCTTCATGAACTCTTTTTCAATAATGTGGAGTGCATTCATAGTGATTGATAATCGGGGACGTCTTGCAGGAAGTGGTAACTACCACGTTCATAATCCATACGACAACAATAGTGCTGAAGCCCATTCGTCACTATCAGGTAATCAACTTTCAATACCATATTGTATCGTGTAATCTGGTCAAACACTCTCTGTGTAATGGCAATGTCAGGAGCTTTATATTCTACAATCATACGTGCTGTGAGGTCTCTTCTATAAAGCACAGTGTCACAGCGTTTTTTCGTTCCATTCAATTGCACCTGCACCTCGTTTGCCATAAGCGCCTGCGGATATCCCTTATGCTCCAACAAAAAATGGACAAAATGTTGGCGCACCCATTCTTCGGGAGTTAAAGCAACATACCGGCGGCGTATCACATCAAAAACCGTATTCTTTCCATCTTGAACGGCTATTTTTACATCAAAAGGAGGCAAATTCAGTACTGTCATATTTAAAAAGAGAACATCGGCAATTGCCGTTTCATCTAATTTTATTTTTTCTAATCTACTTTTTTATTGTATTTTTGTGAGTTAAATAACTTGTTTCTCATTGTTTGGGAGCAAATTTAATAAAATCTTATGAAAACAAAGCAAGAAATAGTAGCTAACTGGCTCCCTCGCTATACCAAACGTGCCTTAGAGGATTTTGGAGAGTATATCCTGTTGACCAACTTCAATAAGTACGTAGAGATTTTTGCAGAGAAGTTTGATGTTCCTATTCTTGGCAAGGATTCCAATATGATATCTGCCAGCGCCGAGGGCATAACGATCATAAACTTTGGAATGGGAAGCCCTAATGCAGCTATTATCATGGATTTATTAAGTGCCATTCATTCCAAAGCTTGTTTGTTTCTTGGCAAATGCGGAGGCATAGATAAGAAAAATAGAATAGGGGACTTGATTTTGCCTATTGCTGCCATCCGGGGCGAAGGAACTTCGAATGACTATTTCCCTCCCGAAGTCCCCTCATTACCCGCATTTATGTTGCAGCGTGCCGTTTCTTCGGCTATTCGCGACTACGCTCGCGACTACTGGACGGGCACTGTCTATACAACCAACCGTAGAATATGGGAGCACGACGAAGGGTTTAAAGAATACCTTAAGAAAACCCGAGCCATGGCCGTCGATATGGAGACAGCCACCTTGTTTAGCTGCGGTTTTGCCAATCATATTCCCACCGGCGCTCTTTTATTGGTATCCGATCAACCCATGATTCCGGAAGGAGTGAAAACCGATAAAAGTGATAACATGGTCACTCAAAACTATGTTACCGAACATGTTGAAATAGGTATTGCTTCCCTGCGCATGATTCTTGATGAGAAGAAAACAGTGAAGCATCTGAAATTTGATTGGTAATCTCAACAAAAAATTAATCTCCATAAACATATAGCATACACCCTATGGCAAAGCAAGAAACAACATACGATGATATTCTAAAAGAATTAAAAGCCGGACAATATCGCCCCATCTATTATCTAATGGGAGAGGAAGCATATTACATAGATCTTATTTCTGATTATATCATAAACAACGTTCTCACAGAAACAGAAAAGGAGTTTAACCTGAGTGTTGTTTATGGAGCCGATGTAGATATTGCCACTGTCATCAATGCGGCCAAGCGGTATCCAATGATGTCCGAACGCCAAGTTATAGTTGTAAAGGAAGCTCAGGCCATCCGTAACATGGAAGAGCTTTCATACTACTTGCAGAAGCCATTAAACTCTACTATTCTGGTCATGTGCCATAAGCATGGCGCATTGGATAGGAGAAAAAAACTGGCTGCCGAAATAGAGAAAGTAGGCATTTTATTTGAGTCAAAAAAAGTCAAAGAGGCGCAACTGCCGGCATTTATCACCTCCTATATGAAAAGTAAAGGAGTAGATCTTGAACCTAAAGCCACCTCCATGCTTGCCGATTTTGTCGGAACCGACCTCAGCCGTATTACCGGAGAACTGGAAAAACTAATAATCACTCTTCCCAAAAATCAGACACGTGTTACCCCTGAACAGATAGAGCGTAATATCGGAATCAGCAAAGATTATAATAATTTCGAACTGCGCAGTGCCATAGTAGAGAAAGATATACTAAAAGCCAACAAAATAGTAAAATATTTTGAGGAAAATCCCAAAACCAATCCAATTCAAATGACTTTATCTTTACTTTTCGGCTTCTTCTCCAACCTCATGTTGGCTTATTATGTTCCGGAAAAGTCTGAGCAGGGAATAGCCGCCTTCATTGGATTGAAAACTCCCTGGCAATCTCGTGAATATCTAACCGCAATGCGTAGGTATAGTGGAGTAAAGACTATGCAAATAATCGGAGAGATTCGATATGCCGATGCAAAATCCAAAGGAGTGCAAAACGCTTCTCTAAGCGATGGAGACATTCTTAGGGAATTGGTGTTTAAGATTCTACATTAATATACTCTTTCAAACTTGCCCAAGAACATTTTTCTCTATCACTTTTAATATATCTAAAAATGGAAGATAAAAGAATATAAATCAATCACTTACTCCAAAATTTAATTCACGAAAATCTTTTTTTCAGACTAACAGTACTCTGGAGACAGAATATAGCAAAGATTCTGTATTTCATAAGCGTTCATAGAAAGTAAAATTGTTTCTATGAACCAACCTTTAGCTTTTATACCGGATATAAATCTTTTATAAGAAGTCCGACACATCTTCCTCTCCAATAAAAAGAATAGTATTCGCACTTCAAACAAACCATATAGTTGTAATTTACAATTATGTAAAAATAACTTTGTAATAAAAAGCACTTTTTTATTGTGTTAACTAGTTGGGTAGCAATCACAATTATGAAATTGCATGTGCGCATACAAATACAGCCTTTTAAATTTAATAACGTAATACACCGCTTTACAGAAGTAGAACATTGCATGTTAACCTTTAAACGAAAATCAATAAACAGCTAATAATAAGAAATATATATATTTATAATATAGTAACAGAGTATATGTGGGCGTATTATGTTCCAAATAAATGTAATACTAATGATATAAGCAAAATATTAGTATAATAACTTGCTAATAACAAGCAATATATGTATATTTGTTAAATTATAACTCGTGCGACAAACTACAACACTAATAACATTTTATTCACAATAATGATACCGTTGTGGTCATAAGCTTTTCAATCGCAATATTTACATTGCCAAATAATATTTGCTTTTGTGAAACATTTTATTTACTTTTGTAATCGAATAAAAAATAAGCATTATCGTAATAATAGAACTATCATGAGCATAAAAGACAGATTCAAGATGGTTATGGATCGGGAAAAACTAACAGCTGTAGCCTTTGCCGAAAGTATAGGTGTAGCCCAATCTACTATTTCTCATATCTTAGGGTCCCGGAATAAATATCCAAGCATGGATATAATTCTCCGATTACATGATCGATATAGTGACATAAGCTTAGATTGGCTGCTCACCGGGGCAGGTAACATGAGTAATGAATCTACTACTGCGACAACAAGCGATAAATTTGACTATCCATTATTTGCTGAGAATCGAGAAAATCTATCCGGCAGGCCGGATGAAGCCGAAAATCACAAGGAAATGGCAATAGAAATAGCCCAAAGTGGAAATAAAGAAGTTGTAAAACAGGAAGTTATCTATAAAGAAAGGCCTCTTAGAAAAATTACCGAGATAAGAATTTTCTTCGATGACAACACGTATGAAACTTTCAAGCCTGAGACTAAGTAAGCAAAACAGCTCGAAGTTTCTTCAGACCTTTTAAAAGGATGATTTTGTTTTGTGTTATCTTTGCACTCGAAAGAAATACTCCTCCTTTATAGATATGAAAAAATTCATTTTAGATCTGACAGTGACAGAGAACCTTCGCTTACATGCCAACTATGTATTGCTGAAGCTTATTTCTCCATCCTCACTTCCGGAAATGCAGCCGGGACAATTTGCAGAGATTCGTGTGGATAATTCACCCGCCACATTCCTACGTCGTCCTATCTCTATCAACTACGTGGACAAAGAGCGTAATGAGGTCTGGTTCTTAATTCAATGTGTTGGCGAGGGAACCAAGCATTTAGGAGAAGCTAAAATTGGTGATAAAATCAATGTCATATTACCGTTAGGAAATAGCTTCACAATGCCTCGGAAAGCCTCAAATAAGCTTTTATTGGTAGGTGGAGGTGTAGGAACAGCACCGATGCTATATTTAGGTCAACAACTAACGTTAAAAGGCCATAAACCCACCTTCTTATTAGGTGCCAGGAGCGATAAAGACCTGCTTCAATTAGACCAGTTTGCCGCTTACGGTGATGTATGTACTACGACAGAAGATGGCAGCCATGGAGAAAAAGGCTACGTGACCCAACATTCCATACTAACTAAGGTAAAATTTGAACAAATATACACTTGCGGCCCCAAGCCCATGATGGTAGCCGTGGCCAAATATGCCAAAAGTAAAGGAATCAATTGCGAAGTGTCTTTGGAAAATATGATGGCATGTGGCATAGGCGCCTGCTTATGTTGCGTGGAAAATACTACCGAAGGGCATTTATGCGTATGTAAAGAAGGTCCTATTTTTAATATAAACAAACTATTATGGCAGATTTAAATGTAAATATTGGTGAACTACGAATGAAGAATCCGGTAATGACGGCATCCGGAACATTTGGGTATGGTTTGGAATTTGCCGATTTTATCGAATTAGCGCGAATAGGAGGTATAATTGTAAAGGGAACCACTCTTCACAAACGTGAAGGTAACCCATATCCTCGTATGGTCGAGACTCCTTCGGGTATGTTAAACGCTGTAGGACTGCAAAATAAGGGTGTTCATTACTTTGTTGAACACATTTATCCATCTATTAAAGATATACAAACCAATATGATTGTAAATGTTTCGGGTTCTGCCATTGAAGATTATGTTGAAACTGCTGCAATTATTAATGAACTTGACAAAATTTCTGCTATAGAATTGAACATTTCCTGCCCTAATGTAAAACAGGGAGGAATGGCATTTGGCATCACTGTCAAAGGAGCTGAAGAAGTGGTAAAAGCTGTCCGTTCAGTTTATAAAAAGACGCTTATAGTGAAACTTTCGCCCAATGTTACTGATATTGCAGAAATAGCCCGTGGCGTTGAAAATGGAGGTGCAGATAGCGTTTCCCTCATCAATACCCTTCTTGGAATGGCAATTGATGCGGAACGCAGGCGTCCCATACTCTCTACTGTGACCGGTGGTATGTCCGGAGCAGCCGTAAAACCTATCGCTCTGCGCATGGTATGGCAAGTGGCTAAATCAGTAAAAATACCCGTCATAGGGATAGGAGGAATTATGAATTGGAAAGATGCTGTGGAATTTATGCTTGCAGGCGCCACCGCCATTCAGATAGGTACCGCAAATTTCATAGATCCCACAATAACCGTGAAGGTTGCAGATGGAATCGACAACTATCTAAATAGACATGGATATACATCTGCGAAAGATATAATAGGCGCACTTGAGGTATAAGAGGTAACAAATAGTTGCCGTTCGCACTATTTATTCACAAAAAAGGACATTCGTAGGAGAGGTCCTTTTTCTTTTTATTTACATTAGTCGGATTATTTATTCCAATAAATCCGGACGCAATCTGCGAGTCCGTTCTAACGACTGCTGCAATTCCCATTCCTTAATCTTAGCCTCGTGACCTGATAGTAAAATATCAGGAACTTTCCATCCTTTATAATCTGCCGGACGCGTATAGACCGGTGCGGCCAGCAGGTTATCCTGAAAAGAATCGGAAAGCGCAGACTGCTCATCAGAAATTACTCCCGGTATGATACGCACGATGGCATCGGCCATCACAGCGGCAGCTAATTCTCCACCGGTCAACACATAGTCTCCGATACTGACTTCTTTCGTTATCAGATACTCGCGAATCCGGAAATCAATCCCTTTAAAATGCCCGCAAAGGATGATGAGATTTCGGGCAAGAGACAATGTGTTGGCCATTGGTTGGTCAAACCGCTCTCCATCTGGAGTGGTGAAAATTACTTCATCGTAATTCCGCCGGGACCTCAATGTGTCAATGCAACGTTCAATAGGCTCTATTTTCATAACCATTCCGGCAAATCCTCCAAACGGATAATCGTCTACACGCCGATACTTATCATCTGTATAATCGCGAAGATTATGTATATATATATCAGCAAGCCCCTTATTTTGAGCACGTTTCATGATAGAGCAATTAAAAAACCCCTCAATCATCTCAGGCAAGACTGTAATAATGTCAATACGCATATACTGCTTTTCTATAAAATTAGTTCGAAATGTGGATGAGACGAATCAATCGCTCACCCTGATATAATTTCGAGTACAAAAATAGTGCAAGTTGAAAGTAAAAACAAAAATAATGTTGTTTTTACTGGAATACAGTCCCATTTTGAATAATAAAAACACAAATATTCGAGGAGAAACCCGTAATTTTGTATCCAAAAAATACGCAATTATACCTATGACTGCAAAAGAAAAAATAGACAGCCTCCGTGCCGAACTGCATCGGCATAACTACAATTATTATGTGCTCAATGCTCCGGAAATATCAGATAAGGAGTTTGATGACATGATGCGTGAACTGCAAGAGATAGAACAGAGTCATCCTGAATACCAAGATAATAACTCGCCCACAATGCGGGTTGGAAGCGACATAAACAAGAACTTCACACAGGTAGTGCACAAATACCCCATGCTCTCATTAGGAAATACCTACTCCGAAGGTGAAGTAACCGATTTCTATGAAAGAGTGAAGAAATTGCTGAATGAAGATTTCGAAATATGTTGCGAATTGAAATACGATGGTACCTCCATCTCACTGACTTACGAAGACGGCAAATTGATATGTGCCGTCACTCGCGGTGATGGAGAAAAAGGTGATGATGTCACGGATAATGTAAAAACAATCCGCAGCATTCCACTGATTCTTCATGGCAATTATCCGAAAACTTTCGAAATCAGAGGAGAAATTCTAATGCCCTGGGTGGTTTTTGAAGAATTGAACCATGAGAAAGAGGCTCGCGAAGAACCTCTTTTTGCCAATCCGCGTAATGCGGCCTCGGGTACACTCAAGCTACAAAACTCCGCCATTGTAGCCTCCCGTAAGTTGGACGCTTACCTTTACTATCTTCTGGGAGAAGATTTACCTTTCGACGGTCACTATGAAAATCTGCAAGCTGCATCTAAGTGGGGATTTAAAATGTCTGAACACACGAAAAAAGTGCGTAGCTTGAATGAAATCTTTGAATACATCAATTATTGGAACACCGAACGCAAAAAACTCCCTGTGGCCACGGATGGTATCGTGCTAAAGGTGAATAGTTTGAGACAACAAAAAAATCTTGGTTTCACAGCCAAATCTCCTCGTTGGGCCATAGCCTATAAATTTCAGGCAGAACGTGCCCTAACACGCTTGAACAAAGTCAGTTATCAGGTGGGGCGTACCGGTGCCGTGACTCCTGTAGCCAACCTGGAACCGGTACTGTTGTCCGGCACTGTTGTGAAAAGAGCTTCTCTGCATAATGCAGACATTATTGACGGGTTGGATTTACACATGGGCGATATGGTATATGTGGAAAAAGGCGGTGAAATTATTCCCAAAATAACCGGGGTTGACAAAGATGCCCGTACCATGCTTATCGGTGAAAAAGTGAAGTTTATAACCCATTGTCCCGAATGTGGCAGCAAACTGATACGCTATGAAGGCGAAGCGGCTCACTATTGTCCCAATGAAACGGCTTGCCCCCCCCAGATTAAAGGGAAAATAGAACATTTTATAAGCCGGAAAGCCATGAATATAGATGGATTGGGACCGGAGACCGTAGATGCATTCTATCGATTAGGCCTGATAAAAGATACCGCTGACCTATACCACCTTCAGATCGGCGATATAAAGAACTTGGAACGTATGGGCGAAAAATCTGCCGAGAACATCATCAATGGCATTGCAGCAAGCAAAGAAGTTCCTTTTGAAAGAGTTCTTTTTGCGTTAGGCATACGCTTTGTGGGCGAGACAGTGGCCAAAAAAATAACCAAATCGTTTACGGACATTGAGGAATTAGAAAATGCCAACCTTGAAAAGCTGAAAAACATCGATGAAATCGGTGAAAAAATAGCCCAAAGCATTGTTACTTACTTCTCCAATTCATCCAATAGAGAGTTAGTGGCACGTTTAAAAGAAAGTGGCTTGCAGTTCTGTCGGCAAGAAGAAAATATGAGCGAACATACCGAGAAATTGTCCGGGCAATCCATCGTAATCAGCGGTATATTCACTCACCACTCAAGAGAAGAGTACAAAGATTTGATTGAGAAAAACGGAGGAAAAAACGTAGGTGGCATTTCATCCAAGACAAGTTTTATCTTAGCCGGTGATAATATGGGACCTGCCAAATTAGAAAAAGCACAGAAATTGGGAATAAAGATTGTGAGCGAAGATGAGTTTTTGACGCTTATTTCCTAACATTTTCCCACAAAATGTTTTTTATAGCTTATATTTGCAGGCTAAATGAAAAAAAACGTACATTTGCGTGTCACTACTTAATTAGAGTTTACTTTATTACTCATGATACAGGCCAAATTGAAAGGAATGGGGGTAGCACTGATTACTCCGTTTAAAGAGGATGAAAGCGTTGATTACGATGCATTAATGCGTTTGGTAGACTATCAACTTCAAAACAATACAGATTTCCTCTGTGTGCTTGGCACTACGGCAGAAACTCCGACTTTAACAGAAGAAGAGAAGAAAAAAATCAAGAAGATGGTTATCGAACGTGTAAACGGCAGAATCCCCATTCTGCTTGGTGTGGGCGGAAACAACACCCGCTCTGTCGTAGAAACACTGAAAAAAGACGATTTCACCGGAGTAGATGCCATTCTTTCTGTTGTGCCCTACTACAACAAACCTTCGCAAGAAGGTATTTATCAACATTATAAAGCCATTTCGGCAGCAACAGAATTACCCATCGTGCTCTATAATGTCCCGGGGCGCACCGGAGTAAATATGAAAGCAGAGACAACTTTACGCATTGCCCGTGATTTCAAAAATGTAATAGCCATTAAAGAAGCCTCAGGAGACATTACGCAGATGGATGATATCATCAAGGATAAACCCGCAAATTTTGATGTTATTTCGGGTGATGACGGCATAACTTTCCCCCTCATCACTTTAGGGGCCGTCGGTATCATTTCTGTTATCGGAAACGCGTTTCCCTGTGAATTCAGCCGTATGGTACGCTTGGCGCTACAGGGAGATTACGCAAATGCACTGACCATCCATCATAGGTTTGCAGAGCTTTTCAAACTTTTGTTTGTAGATGGAAACCCGGCCGGCGTAAAAGCAATGCTCAATGCCATGGGGATGATTGAGAACAAGCTTCGGCTGCCATTAGTGCCAACCCGAATCACAACCTTTGAGGCCATGCGTAAGATTCTTAATGAGCTAAACATCAAATGCTAAAAACGATTAACAAGCGTTTACCTCCAAGAGGTATGGACATCGGGCAGGAAAGTGTCTACTATATCAGCATGACTTAGGAGGAAGTGACTACTGAAGTAGTACAATATTCTAAACAGAAAAAGCGTCTAGCTAAATCAGGAAAAGACATTGCATGCGTAAAACGATGAATTTCTTTATGTTATAAGAATATCCAATCAATACGTTTTCAGAAAGTTTCAAACTCCCCGAATTTTTCTCCGGGATGTTCTGGAAAGGGAGAGAAAAAACAAAAGAACCTCTGCACTTGCGGAGGCTCTTTGTGATCGCGACAGGATTCAAACCTGTAACCGGCTGATCCGTAGTCAGCTACTCTATTCAGTTGAGCTACGCGACCCTTTTGGTATGTGAACTGTGACCGCGACAGGATTCAAACCTGTAACCGGCTGATCCGTAGTCAGCTACTCTATTCAGTTGAGCTACGCGGCCTTTTGTTTTAACGGGTGCAAAGATACGTACTTTTTCCTAATTAGCAAATGATAAAGGAGTTTTTTGAATATTTTTTATTCGACAAAACGATAATTGAACAGTTGCCAACCTATGGTCATCCCCACGTTCCACTCTCTTCTTGGTGAGCTATAATGATTTAAATAGGCAGAGATTGCTCCGAAAGGTAAATGACAAATGAGAGAAATCTCTCCCATATATTCAAAACGAGAAAATGTTTTTCCATAATAAGCCTTGTTTAAGGCATTCTTCCTTATCGGAAAAATGGGTGCGAATCCATAAAACTCGGTTCGAAGATGAAACTTGTTGTTTATAATATAAACAGGTTTGATGCCGGCCGCTACATACTGATTGGCACGGAAAGCCTCATTATACATCAATTGACTGTGCGGAGTCGGCGCGAATTCTCCGGCCTGCATCATTGTTGCCGCATAATTTTCGGAAAAGTTCTTCGATGAATAGAGTGCTTCTGCCATCCACCCTAACGTCAACTTGGGCGTCATTGTGTGATATGCCTCTTTCACATAAGAGATTTGCAACCATGACTGACGTTCCTTGATACTACTTTTTTTCTCCTGTTTATTACCTGGCAAAAAGGTTTCTCTACCCGTAAAAATCTGTGCGACCAGTTTCTCCCAATATCCTTTTGTTGGATATTGGCGTGCATTCAAAGTACTTCCACAAAAACCGATGGAACCTCCCCAAAGCTTATATGTATTCCTGTCAGAACGGTCCTTATCAAAGTCAATGAGGCTGGACTGAAAATAGTTATCGACTAACTTGCCATATCCAAAACTGAATTCGGTGCGTTTATTCGCTAAAAAGGGAACAGACACCATGAGTTTCGCGAAACGTTCTTCTTTTGAATTGAATGATGGCTTATCATTCTTTGAGAACAATTTATCTTTTTTGTAGTAATCGAACGTACTCACCGAAGTGATAAAACGAAAAGATATAGGGATGCGAGTAGGTAAGTCTATCTTTGCCATTAATTGAGCATTATTATAAATCTTTCCCAGCTGGCCATCAAAAGTTATTTCTTTGGGATAGTAATTCAAACTCTGATATCCCACTCCGAAATAAATCTGATTCGAACTGGTAGTAGACACGCTTCCACCTAATCTCGCAGTGAGATTATCCTCCATCTTCACTTTTAAATGCAGTTCATACAAATCTGTTTCAGGATTATAAACCGCATGAGGCACAATTTCCGATATCATATTATCTGCCAGCAAACGAAAATAACCTCGTTTCATATCTTCATAAGTAAATACCTCGTAGTCTTCATCATGAAACTCTTTCTTAATATAAGATTGTTGCCGTTCGTTAGCTCCCTCTATAAATATTTTTCGAAAGCGGAACTGAGGCAGGTTGCTCCTGAAAACCAAACGCCGGAGGCGTACATTATCCATATTCACCCTACGGTTAATGCGACTTCTGATGGAATCCATCATATTCAACGCCCGATTGTAGCCTATGTCATGCAACTCCTGCAAGCGGTCAAAATCCAACAGATTCACGTCATCGTACTTGAAAGTCATCACAATGCCTAACGAATCGGGGATAGTATAGTCGGTTTTTTGCATTATCATATTTTCCAACTGGCTCATCAAATCATTTTCCTCCGGCTTTCCCGGGTTGCCGGCTACTACACTGCCTATAATTACATCCGGATGAAAATCTTCGCGCATCACGTCGGTGGGGAAATTATTATAGATCCCCCCGTCATAAGCAAGTACACCGTCTATCTCTATCGGCTTGAAAACAAAAGGGAAACTCATGGAAGCACGCACGGCGTCTCCCAAATCACCTTTACTCAGCACCAAAGGCTTTTTATTGTATACATCGGAAGCTATACAACGAAATGGTACAAATAATTTATTGAAATTGCCTTTGCAAGTCGCTGTAGCGCGTGCAAACAATTCTACAAAAACCAAATTCATCTGTACCGGATTGACCATACTTGTGGGAAGTATCTGCGGCTTTACCTTCAGAGAATCCCTGAATGAGAAACGAATATTGAAAAACTCCGGCGAAAGACGATTCTTCTTAAAATAATATTCGTATTTGGACTCTACCTTACCTGAATACCAACGCTTGAAATCGGGCGAACGCAACAAAGACTCCATATCGTCAGGAGAATACCCCATAGCATACAAAGATCCGATAATGGCCCCCATAGACGTTCCGGTTATATAATCAATGGGGATATTGTTCTCTTCCAAAGCGCGGATGATGCCTATATGAGTCATGCCTTTTGCTCCGCCACCACTCAATACAAGCCCCACTTTCTGGGCTTGCGCCATAAGGATACATAAAAGAAACGAGAAAAATAATAAAAATCTTTTCATGGCCATACTAGTCCGATTAAGACAAATATTGATGCTCCAAATATAAAAAATAGTTTCCAAAAATGCGGTATCCGACGAAAAAAACATCCTGAAACCCATAAAAACGGAACAAGGGCATTACGCCCTTTTCAAAGTCGTAATACCCTCGCCATAAATAAGCAATGAAAGATTATTTAATTAATTCAATGCTTCTCTTGACAAAATTGTTCAAAGCTTCACCTTTCAGCATTCCATTCTGCAGCAATGCTAAATCTATCAACTGACGAACCACCTTGTTCTTGGTAGCATAAGTGGCATAAACCTCTTCTTTCCGTGTTTTCAGCTCATTCCATTTCTTATCCAGCCCGGCAGTTTCTTCTTTTTCGGCCGTTGTAATATCCTCGTCTTTCTTGCCTTCTTGTTGTTTTTTCAATTCATTACGCTGTTTGTCAACATCATCCATTTCTTTTTGAATAGAGACTATAAGCGAGTCGCATTCCTTGGTTTCATCAGCTACGACCTCTTTCACCAACTCATGATCTGCATTCAGTATTAGGCTATACATATCAGGCATTTCGCCATAAAACCTCATCCCTGCTTGAATATTAGCCATTTCCTTCATGCGACGCATATACTCGCTCTGAGTAATCATTACCGGGAAAGCACGTTCTCCCAAAGATTGGGTCATGACGTTGAACTCCGTTTTTTCAATTTTAGGCAACTGACTCTTGAAGATGACGGAGAGAGCTTCTTGTTTATCTGCTTCCAACGGTTCATGTCTCTTGTCTTCTTTAAGAATCAAATTATCAACCACATCACTATCTACACGAGTAAAACGAGTCTTCTCAAGCTTCTGCTCCAGCATACTTACCACAGCAATATCCAGTTGGCCATCCATCAACAGCACATTATATCCCTTATTTTTGGCAGACTCGATGTAGCTATATTGCTCTTCCTTATTGTTGGCATACAGATAAATCAGGTTGCCGTCTTTATCCGTCTGATTGTCTTTAACCAAAGTCTTATACTCCTCAAAAGTATAGCACCTACCGTCGGTATCGTTGAAAAGGGAGAAGTCTTTTGCTCTGTCATAGAAATCTTCTTGCGTAAGCATTCCATAATTGATGAAGATCTTCAAGTCGTTCCACTTTTCTTCAAACTGTTTGCGGTCATTCTTAAATATGGATTGTAAACGGTCAGACACTTTTTTAGTGATGTATGTAGATATTTTCTTCACATTGACATCGCTTTGCAGATAGGAGCGAGACACATTTAAAGGGATATCAGGTGAGTCGAGTACCCCATGTAGTAGGGTTAGGAAGTCAGGAACAATACCTTCTATAGAGTCCGTCACATATACTTGGTTGCAATAGAGCTGAATCTTATTCTTGTTCAATTCAATATTGCTCTTCACTTTTGGGAAATACAGAATACCGGTAAGATGGAACGGGTAATCTACATTCAGATGAATCCAGAATAATGGCTCGTCAGACATTGGATATAGATTGCGATAGAAGTCCTTGTAGTCTTCATCTTTCAGTTCGCTGGGTTTGAGTGTCCACAGCGGACTTGTATTATTAACAATGTTGTCTTCGGTTGTTTCAACTTGCTTGCCGTCTTTCCACTCCTTTTTCTTACCAAATGCAACCGGAATAGGAAGAAAACTGCAATATTTACTCAGCAAAGAAGAGATTCGTGTTTCTTCAAGAAACTCTTTACAATCATCGTCGATATAAAGGATGATATCCGTACCGCGCTCTACCTTATCAGCATCTTCAATCATGAATTCAGGACTGCCGTCGCAGGTCCACTTCACAGCCTGAGCACCTTCTTGATAAGATTTAGTAACAATTTCAACCTTTTTGGCCACCATAAAAGCCGAATAAAATCCTAATCCGAAATGACCAATAATGGCATTTGCGTCATTTTTGTATTTCTCCAAAAAGTCATTGGCACCGGAAAAGGCTATCTGGTTAATGTATTTATCTATTTCTTCGGCTGTAAGTCCAATGCCACGGTCGGACACGGTAATCGTATCCTTTCCCAATGAAACATGCACAGTCAAATCGCCAAGCTCACCTTTGTACTCTCCAATAGCGGAAAGCGTCTTCAACTTT
Source organism: Bacteroides zoogleoformans (assembly GCF_002998435.1). Classification (NCBI taxonomy): domain Bacteria; kingdom Pseudomonadati; phylum Bacteroidota; class Bacteroidia; order Bacteroidales; family Bacteroidaceae; genus Bacteroides; species Bacteroides zoogleoformans. The sequence continues at coordinate 437,163 of NZ_CP027231.1, forward strand.
TGCGTGGCATCAACTGCATTGGAAACCAGCTCACGAAGAAAAATTTCATGATCACTATACAAGAACTTTTTAATAACAGGGAAGATATTTTCGGTAGTTACCCCTATATTTCCTTTTTTCATACTGATAAATTATATTTTGAGGTTTTATGTTTTTATCGTTTTGGCAGAGTTGAGACAAAAAAAATGCCAGCCTCTAAAGACTGACATTTTGTCGGTCGCCATTCAATAGTAACCTATGCTTTCTTGATACTCAATGCGTCTTTTTCCACATTTACAGAAACATTTACCGTATCTCCGGGTCGTAAACCGGCAGAAACGATCAGCTCGGACAGTCCATCCTCCAAATAACTTTGGATAGCACGTTTCAACGGACGTGCTCCGAATTGGGCATCATAGCCTTTCGAGGCAAGGAACTTCTTAGCGTCCTCATTTACCATCAATTTATAACCGATTGTTTCAATCCGCTCATACAAGCCCTTCAGTTCAATATCCACTATTTGGGTTATGGCTTCCAATGAAAGCTGGTCAAAAGTGATGATTTCATCCAGACGATTCAGAAACTCCGGAGCAAAAGTTTTATTTAAAGCTTTCTGTATCACACTACGAGAATACTCACTGTCGTTCATACGGTTTTGCGCAGTAAAACCAACACCTCGGCCGAACTCCTTTAATTGGCGCGTGCCGATGTTAGAAGTCATGATGATCACGGTATTCTTAAAATCAACGGTTCTGCCATAATTGTCAGTCAAACGCCCCTCATCCAATACTTGCAACAAGATATTGAATACATCCGAATGCGCTTTCTCTATTTCGTCCAACAAAACAATAGAATATGGCTTACGCCGCACCTTTTCAGTCAATTGTCCACCTTCTTCATATCCTACGTAGCCCGGAGCCGCCCCAATCATGCGAGATACGGTATATTTCTCCATGTATTCACTCATGTCGATGCGTATCAAAGCGTCGGTAGAACCAAACATATATTTGGCCAACTGTTTGGCCAAATGAGTTTTTCCAACTCCCGTAGGTCCAAGGAACATGAATGTCCCGATAGGACGGTTAGGGTCTTTCAAGCCTACGCGACTACGCAAAATGGCCTTGGTAAGCTTCTCAATAGCTTCATCTTGAGCGATCACTTTCGACTGCAATTCCTCCTTCATGTTTGCCAGTTTAAGTCCCTCATCCTGCGCCATACGCTGCACAGGCACACCCGACATCATGGAAATGACATTCGCAACCTCCTCTTCTCCCACCACTTTCCGATCATCTTTTAAGCGGGCTTCCCATTCAGCCTTCATCTCATCTAAGCGGACAGAAAGTTCTTTTTCACGGTCACGATAACTTGCCGCCAATTCAAAATTCTGTGATTTCACAGCTTCGGCTTTCAGATTACGCGCTTTTTCAATCAGCTCCTCTTGTTCCTCCATTTCTTTGGGAACATTGATATTCATCAGATGCATACGCGAACCGGCTTCATCCATGCCATCAATCGCCTTATCAGGAAAATTACGATCGGTGATATAGCGTCCCGACAATTTGACACAAGCCTCCAATGCTTCTTCTGTATAAGTCACGTTATGATGATCTTCATATTTGTTCTTGATGTTTTTCAATATTTGCAAGGTCTCTTCTGCTGTCGTAGGCTCAACGACCACTTTTTGAAAACGACGCTCCAAAGCACCGTCTTTTTCAATGTTCTTTCTATATTCATCAAGCGTAGTTGCTCCGATACATTGAATTTCGCCACGTGCCAAAGCCGGCTTCAACATGTTGGCCGCATCCATGGAACCGGCAGCCGCACCGGCTCCCACAATTGTATGGATTTCATCAATAAACAGAATAACATCCGGATTCTTCTGCAATTCATTGATAATGGAGCGAAGACGCTCTTCGAACTGACCTCGATATTTTGTTCCGGCCACTACCGAAGCCATATCAAGCATTACCACACGTTTATCAAACAAGATACGCGACACTTTCTTTTGGACAATACGCAAAGCCAAGCCTTCCACAATGGCAGATTTCCCCACACCCGGTTCACCGATAAGTACGGGATTATTCTTTTTACGGCGACTCAGAATCTGAGCCAAACGCTCAATTTCACGCTCACGCCCCACAACCGGATCCAACTTGCCTTCTTCGGCAGCTTTGGTCATATCTACGCCAAAGTTATCCAGTGCAGGAGTATTGTTGGATGATTTTCCGGAGGTAGTCTGAGCTATTGACGAGGATGAGCTTCCCATACCATGAGATTCACGAGAAAAACTCATATCATCTTCATCATCTTCATCTTCATCATCTTGAGGAATCCCCATTCCCGCATTCGTATTGGGCGATTTCATCGAAACCTGCTCAAATACAATTTGATAATCCACCTTTTCCTCTTTCAATATAGCGGCAGCTAAATTATCGTCATCTTTTAGGATAGCCAATAGGACATGCTCTGAATCTGCCGCCGCACTTTTCAGCAGACGGGCTTCCAGCATGCACATTTTTAAAATTTTAGTAGTCTTAGAAGTCAGGAAAATGTTTCCATCAGGTGGAATACTATATTCATCAACATCTTTCAGTATGTTATCCAAAGTTCTCTTCATCCTTTGCAAGTTTACATCCAATCTGATTAAAATCTCAATAGCCTTTCCTCCTCCGTCTCGCATCATGCCAAGTAGAAGATGCTCCGGAGCAATATATCCATTTTTCAGACGATTAGCTTCCTCCCTACTATAAGTAATAATATCAGAAACTCTTTGTGAAAATTGATTGTCCATATTCTATAATTCTTCTCTATAAATATTACCACAAATATACGTATTTATTATCTTTCAACGTATCATTCGATTACCTAATTTAACGATATACAAATCTCGTGCCACGATTTATCAGATAAACCATATCATTTACACCTTGATTATTATTAAAGACAGCTTAATCTTCATCCGGAGTAAATCCATGCCCACACTTATAACGAACAGTAAGCACGCACTTTAAAGGAAGACAGATCGGCATGAGAATACAAACAGACAACTAATCCTGAACGTGTGAAACAAATCTGTTTAGTAAATGTTTCCAAAAGTTTTTGTTCATAAACTTTTGTATGTTATAAAAAAGCAGTACTTTAGCATGGTTTTTCACGAACTCGAAAATGTGTAATTAATAATCTTCTTAAATGCTTGAACAAGACAGAATTATAAAGATTAACATCGAGGAGGAAATGAAGTCATCATACATTGACTACTCCATGTCAGTCATTGTTTCGCGTGCCCTTCCGGATGTTAGAGATGGTTTTAAACCCGTTCACCGAAGAATTCTTTTCGGGATGATGGGATTAGGAAATACTTCAGATAAACCTTATAAGAAATCAGCCAGAGTTGTTGGCGAAGTGCTGGGTAAATACCACCCCCATGGTGATTCATCCGTCTATGGTGCCTTAGTCCGCATGGCTCAGCCTTGGGCCATGCGCTACATGTTGGTAGACGGACAGGGCAACTACGGTTCCGTTGACGGCGATAGCGCAGCCGCCATGCGTTATACAGAATGCCGTTTGCGCAAAATCGGCGAAGACATGATGACAGATCTTGATAAGGAAACCGTTGATATGCAGAACAATTTCGACGACTCTTTGCAAGAGCCCACAGTTATGCCGACCCGTATTCCAAACCTTTTGGTGAACGGAGCATCAGGAATTGCGGTAGGTATGGCAACCAATATGCCGACTCACAATTTATCCGAGGTAATTGATGCTTGTATCGCATACATTGAAAACAACGACATTGACATAGAAGAGTTAATGAGCTACGTCAAAGCTCCCGACTTCCCGACCGGCGGATATATATATGGTATGAGTGGGGTTCGTGAAGCCTATCTCACAGGACGCGGGCGTGTAGTGATGCGTGCCCGGGCGGAAATAGAATCTGGTGCAACACACGATAAAATAGTCGTAACGGAGATTCCCTATGGCGTGAATAAAGCCGAACTGATAAAGAACATCGCAGATTTGGCCAATGAAAAGAGGATAGAAGGCATTTCTAACGCCAACGATGAATCCGACCGTGAAGGTATGCGCATCGTCATTGATGTGAAGCGTGACGCCAATGCAAGCATTGTGCTTAATAAGCTTTATAAAATGACTATGCTGCAAACATCGTTTGGTGTCAACAATGTAGCATTAGTACACGGACGCCCTCGTATTTTAAATTTAAAAGAACTCATAAAGTTCTTTATCGAGCATAGACATGATGTAGTAATTCGTCGTACGCAATATGATCTGCGTAAGGCCAAAGAACGTGCACACATATTGGAAGGCCTGATTATCGCATCTGATAACATCGACGAAGTAATAAAAATCATTCGTGCTGCGAAAACCCCTAACGATGCCATAGCAAACTTAATGGAACGCTTCCAATTAAGTGAAATACAATCGCGTGCCATTGTTGAAATGCGTTTGCGTCAGCTCACCGGACTGATGCAAGATCAGCTTCATGCGGAATACGAAGAAATCAAAAAGCAAATTGCATATTTGGAGGAGATTCTGGTTAATGACGATCTTTGCCGTAAGGTCATCAAAGACGAACTGATTGAAGTAAAAGATAAATATGGGGATGGACGTCGTTCCGAAATCGTCTATTCTTCAGAAGAATTCAATCCGGAAGACTTCTACGCAGATGATGAAATGATTATCACAATTTCTCATTTGGGATATATTAAACGTACTCCGTTAAGTGAATTCCGTGCGCAAAATCGGGGTGGGGTAGGTTCCAAAGGTACAGAAACCCGTGATGAAGATTTTGTAGAACACATTTATCCTGCCACTATGCATAACACCATGATGTTCTTCACACAAAAAGGCAAATGCTATTGGCTGAAAGTATATGAAATACCGGAAGGAACCAAAAACTCCAAAGGACGTGCCATCCAGAACCTTCTGAATATCGACTCTGACGATGCGGTGAATGCTTATTTACGTGTTAAGAATCTGAATGACGAAGACTTCATCAACAGTCATTACGTACTTTTCTGTACAAAAAATGGTGTCATCAAGAAGACATTACTCGAACAATACTCACGTCCTCGTCAAAATGGTGTAAATGCCATTACAATTCGAGAAGACGACCGCGTAATCGAAGTGCGTATGACAAACGGAGACAATGAAATAATCATTGCCAATCGTAATGGGCGTGCCATTCGCTTCCACGAAAGTGCAGTGCGTGTCATGGGACGTACCGCCACTGGTGTACGTGGTATGACATTGGATGAAGACGGGCAAGACGAGGTCGTTGGTATGATATGCATAACAGATCCCGAAACAGAAACGATTATGGTAGTTTCCGAACAAGGATACGGCAAGCGTTCTGATATTGAAGATTATCGCAAAACCAATCGTGGAGGTAAGGGGGTAAAGACAATGAATATTACTGATAAAACCGGAAAATTAGTAACGATCAAATCTGTGACCGACGAGAATGATTTGATGATTATTAACAAATCCGGTATCACCATCCGTCTGAAAGTAGCCGATGTGCGTATCATGGGGCGCGCCACACAAGGTGTACGCCTTATCAACCTTGAAAAGCGCAACGATGAAATAGGTTCCGTATGTAAGGTTAATTCAGAAAACGAAGAAGAATTCATAGAAGGCGAGAATCTTCTTGACAATCCGGCCGATGAAATAAATGACGAAATAAAAGAATAGACATAATATTAATTTAAAATTTCAACAATCATGAAAAGAGTACTATTTTCAATGGTTTTACTACTTGTCGCAAGCTTTATTTTTGCTCAAGAAAAAATTATAAAGGAAGCCAAGAGTATCGCTAACGAAGTAAAGCCGGACTTTGCCAAAGCAGAGTCATTGATTAATCAGGCCCTAACCAATCCTGAGACGAAAGACAATGCCGATGCATGGGATGTAGCAGGATTTATCCAAAGACGTAGAAGTGAAAAGGAAATGGAAAATGCTTATTTAAGAAAGCCTTATGACACGCTTCAAGTATACAACAGCGCATTGAACATGTGCAAATATTACTTTAAATGTGACGAATTGGCGCAAATTCCAAACGAGAAAGGTAAAATTAAGAATAAATATAGAAAGGCAAATGCCGCATCTATTTTGGCAGAACGTGGAAATTTAATCAACGGCGGTATCCAATATTTCAATTCCGCTTCGCAAAAAGAAGGTGCTGCCGCTACAGAAGATAACAAGAAAGCACTTGATTTCTTTGCAACTTACATCAATATAGCAACAAATCAGATGTTTGAGAAAGAAAATCTACTCCAAACAGATACTGTATTGCCTCAAATAGCTTATTATGCAAGTTTAACTGCAGCTAAGATGGAGGATTATCCTAATGTACTGAAATATGCCCCATATGCAAAGAACGACAAAGAAGTTGGGAAATACGCCATGGAGTTTATTTCCACTGCATTAAAAGCCCAAGGTGATACGATTAATTGGATTGCGTCTTTGAAAGAAGGTATTCAAAAATATCCTGATCATTCTTTCTTCTTTGGACATTTGATTGATTATTATAGCAATAACAATAAATATGATGAAGCAATGAAGTTTGCTGATGACATGCTAACTAAAGACCCCAATAACACATTCTATCTATACGTAAAAGGCTATCTTTATCATAATATGAAGGACTATGCTAAGGCTATTGAATTCTATACAAAGACAGTAGAAGTAGATCCCAATTACGCAGAAGCATATTCTAATTTAGGTTTAATATATTGCCTGCAAGCTCAAGATTTCTCTGAAACAGCAACAACAGATGTAAATGATCCCAAATACAAGACTGATCAAGTTACTTTGAAAGCTTTCTACGAAAAAGCAAGACCCAACTATGAGAAAGCAAGAGAACTGAAACCTGACCAAAAAGAACTATGGTTGAATGGTTTGTATAGAGTATACTATAACTTGCAACTGGGTTCGGAATTTGAAGAAATTGAAAAATTGATGCAATAATTCAAATAAGCAGGAAGAAAACCACCTTCGCCTTCGTTTTCTTCCTGCTTATCAAAATAATAAGTTTTGATTTATTACTATATAAAGATTTTTCATGTTTTATATATTAAACATAACATTGATTATAAATAATAAATATTGCAATTATAGAGAGCCCTCTAAACTTATAAGGTTTAAAAATTTACGTCAAATCTGGCCACATATAACCAATAATGGTGTATCAGAATGAAAAATCATTTTTCTGGCAATGCCAGGATTGAATAAACGAGAAAATATATTTCTTTTATAGGAAGTCAATGTGATGATATCAATATGATTATTCCTTATATAATGCTCTAAATGACTAAGTATATCATCACTTGTCACAATGTCATAATGAAATTCTTGTTGCGGATATTGTTTTTGAAAATATTCCTTAATTCCTGCTAACTTAATTTCGGTCCAAGCATCTTTCATTTCTGAAAGGTGAATCAGAGATATGGAAAAATCAAATGGTTTCAAATAATTAATAAGCGAGTCAAGGGCTATTAAATCACGTTGATCAAAATTTGTGATAAACGCAATTCGCTTAGCTTCAGTAAATCGTTTGAATGGAATATTTTCAGGAATAGCAACATGCTTTTAAAGAATAACTGGAGAAATCTACCGGAATCAATACTTTATTATTGTTCTTCTCTATTTGAGGGGTCTTACCTCCTACTACTTCTTCTGACAACCATGATGAACTTTCTGTGATTCTCAAGGCATGAGGTAAGTCACTCTCTTTGATACGTACACGGACACCTGACGAAACAATCGGCTGTATTTGATTAACATTGTGGATATAGGTTTCTATACCCTCATTTTCAAGCACATTCTTTAAAATCTGTGCTTTGACATAGGTCAGAATAGCTAATGTAACTAATTTGTCTTCCATGCCTTTTTTAGGGGGGGTAATCAGATCAACCCATTGATATTTTTCTTCCTTGACAAATAAGAAATCCCAACCGATTTTATCAATTGGGATTCTATCTACTCCTCTTTCTTATACTTGAATGGGTTCTGTTGCATCATTACCCACCTCATCCAATATTTTTAAAGCACGTTCCAATACCGTAGTGTCATCAATCATAACTAATCCCCCATCCGGCCCGGGCTCCAAGTGGATTCCAACACTTTTTCCTTCTTTAAAATTATGTCCACCGAAGAAATTTCTTACCGTATCAACGTTCAGTCCTAATTCATCGGCAATTCTATGCATGCTTCCGGTGGGTAATGCGTCCTTAATCTTACGTAATTCATTAAATGTTATTGTCCTCATATTGATAAATTTAATGGTTAATACTCTTACTCTTTTATTATTACGCTATAAACTTAAGGAAAAAAAAAGATAAAACAAATTATTTCCTTATCTTTTTTCAAAAAGCAATCAAATCCTAAAAGAGAATATAATACCCGGTTGATAACCTCAGTGTTTTATCTTGAAAACACTCAAAGATAGAGGAAAAAAAGAACAATTAAATCCTTTCTATTGAAACATCAGGCACCCACCCTACCTTACCGTCTTCCAGACGAATTTCTTTCCATTCACGCATGGAATTATCCTTGATTTCAACCTTGCATCCTTCATGAAGGATAAATAATCCCACACCACTTTCGCTGGGGGTACTACGCACTGTCACACTGGGTACCAACACTATGGCATCATTTCGTTCAGTCAATTGACGTTTCTGCTGCGCTGCAAATACATTGCTCAAAACGACCAATATCAACCATACAGATCCGGCAAAGAAAGCCACTTTTTTCACAATAACCTGCTTTGAGAAAAAAAAGAGACAACATGATATGAGAAAAAGTATAAAAAACACGACTCCCAATTTGGCCCATGCATCTACACTGAGCATATTTATCAAAGCCTTAGTCCACACCACAAAAAAGATTTCCGGAACCGAAGCAATCTTATCGACTGTTTTTGCACGTGCTATCTCCAAGTTGGCACGAATATCGGCATTGCCCGGCTGCAACGACAAAGCACGCTCGTAATTCAAGATTGCTCTGGCTATATTATCTATCTTATAGTAACAGTTCCCTAAATTATAATATACTTCGGAAGCTTCACCTTTCTTCAACAGATCCTCATAAATCCGGATGGCAGAAGCATAATCATTCCGTATATAAGCGCTGTCCCCTTTGGCCTTTGTAATATTGCTTTCTTGGTTTTCTGCTGAAAATTCCGCATGAGAACCAACAGAAAGCGAATCATTGCGAACTTGCAATGTATCTTCTACAGAATTCTGACCATAAGCAGCCAAAGCTATCACACAACTAAGAGCTAAAAATAATATCTTGTTCATTACCATATCCTCCCGATTAACGTTTGATTGAGTTTTCCATTTTACTGATAACCTTCAATGAAGCCGAATAAACCTTATCCATGGCTTGATTGTCATCTCCAGGAGCGAAGCGAACAAACTCACAATCGTTCAATGTCTCTAAAAATTCATTTATCAGCCCATCATCAACGCCATAGTTACGTAGTTCCTCTTCAATATTATCCCTGGACAAGCGAGAAACCGGAATATTCAACTTATCACTGATATACCCCCAAAGAGCCTTCAATACTTCATCATAGAAAGCATCTTTTTTATTGTCAGCCAGTAATTTTCCGGCCTGCTTCATTCGTTTCACAGCAACCTTGTTGGCTTTCTTGGTACGCATTCCTGCAACATTCGAATTGGCAGCTATCTGTTTACGATATACAATGAAGAAGATTATAAATATAATGCCCGGTATTAAATAAAACAACCAATATATGAAAGAGCCAAAGAAGAAATCTCCTCTTTGAGATAGTTGTACATCGTTTTGTTTAATGAAACGGATATCTTCATTCAGAACCTTCAAATCTTCCTTGTTCGTAAAATTAGCAATGGTTTGTTCTGCATTACCTGCTCCCTTTTCCACATTCAGTTCATATTCTTCCGTAGTCGCGGTTTTATATGAACGAGTATTTATATCGAAATAGCTGAACGATACAGCCGGAATCTTATAGGTTCCGGCATTGCGTGGAATTGCCAAATATTCAATCACTTTACTGCCGGAAAGTCCAGAATTAATCAGGCGGAACTTATTGTCGACTTTCGGATCATATACTTCAAAATCCTCAGGGAATTTAACTTCGGGATTAGACAGCAATTTCAAATTACCGGTACCCGATATAACCAGTTTCACTGTGACCGCATCATTGGTCTTAACCTTGGTACTATTGATGGAAGAAGTTATATTGAATTCTCCTACTCCTCCTGAAAAACCTGTCGGTTTACCTGCCGGTAATGATTTTACATCAATTGTCATTTGAGGAGTCAGAATCATTTTTTTCACCTCCACATAATTGCTCCCTCCATTGAAAAATGCTTCAAAAGGGTCGGATATCTGTGTTCTCTTGGCAATAGAAGCATCGAAACGAGCAGCATCTATCGTCAACTTACCCGATTGTTGCGGAAACAGCACAAACTGACGATAGATTGTTGTCTGATAGTTTCTGCCTTTATAATGCTCCAGTTCCCATCTTCTATCAGTAGGAAGTTCCACTTCCTGAGAATGAAATCCCTTAAAATCAGGAAGTTTCACATTATCAAATGTTCTCAAATCGACCAACGTATATATCTTGTATGTCAGCAAGAAAGCTTCTTGCTCAAACACCGTGGTTTTATCGGCGGTAACAGTAATAAACAAGTCTGTATTCGACACCGATGCTCCCGAAGAAGCACGACCGGCCACTCCTCCACTTTGTTTGCTACCATTTCCTGATGCGGCATTAGCGGCTTGATCTGCAGGAATAACCCGCACACGTACAGAATTTGATATCAACTGATTACCATCGGCTGTAATGGTTGCACCCGGAATAGAAAAATTACCTTCCGAAGTAGCCATCAAGATATAAGTAAACGTAATGCTTCCGGTCGAAGTTGTCTGACCATTGATTATCTGCACACTGCTTTGTTCCGAGCGGCTGGGGCCCATCAATATGTCGAATCCTTTAATCGATGGAGCAGCACGGAAGTCTCTTACTTTCTGTGTAGTCACTGTATACGACAGTCTGAACTGGTCTCCTACCGCCACCACATCAGGGGCGGATGCAGTAAATGACACTTTATCATCAGCAAAAAGTTTCACGCTGACTGTTATCAGCACCATCCATAAGAAAACTATTTTTCTCATATAGAATTTCCTCATAATATTGTTACCAATCTTTTTCCAAACGCCCACCTTGAATGACTTGCTGCTTCTTCACCTTATCCTGCACCTCTTTTTCATCTTGCATAATCGAGTTCAAAAGTTGCTCGGCATTGTCTTTAGACATTTCATTCTCATTCTTCTCCGGTTTAGCAGGTGGTTGCTGCTGTTGTTCCTGATTCTTATCTTGATTTTGATTCTGCTTTTGCTTTTCCTGTTCTTTCTGTTGCTCGTTTTTATCTTGATTTTGCTCTTGGTTTTGGTTCTGCTTTTGCTGGTCATTCAGCATCTTCTGAGCCAGTGCAAGGTTGTAGCGTGTTTCATCATCTTTCGGATTGTTACGCAATGACTCCTTATAAGCTTCGACAGCCTTGGCATAATCTTTCTGTGAATGTAATATGACGCCCATATTATGATAAATCTGCGACAACCTCGACTTATCCTTTTCTAATTTAGTGGCTGCCACATACTGCTCCATAGCCTCCTTGAGTTTATTCTGATGGGCCAGCGTATTTCCTATATTAAACATGGAAACTGTTGATTTAGGATTCACTTCCAAAGCTTTTCGATAGTTCACCTCGGCATTTACATACACACTATCTTTAAAAAAGCGGTTCCCCTTGCGAATCAAGTCACGCTCGGCCTTTTGGGCAGAAACAGAAACCGTTAAGAATAACAAGGAAAATATTCCGATATATTTTTTTTGTAACATACGTATTATTATTTCTTATTGGAGAATAAATGAATATTGCGAAATAAAGGATTCTTGCGCTCCATTATCAGCATCTCAATCAATAACAACAATAAAATAATCCACGCTATTGCCTGAAACTGTTCATTAAAATCAGTGTAGACTTGCGTTTCCACATCTGCCTTTGACATTTTATCAAGCTCCCCACTGATTGCCTTTTGAGCCCCGTTTGTGTTGTCCACACGCACATAAATTCCATTCCCCGCTTGAGCAATCTCCTGACACATCTGCTCATTCAAACGGGTCACGATAACATTGCCATCTCTATCACGGCGATAATCATTCGTTCCCTCCATCGGAATCGGAGCACCTTCGGGCATGCCTACTCCCAAAACATTAACCTGAATGCCTTTCTCCGCAGCAACCTTTGCAGCTTCTGCCGCACCACCTTCATGATTTTCACCATCGGTAATCACAATGATAGCCCGTCCCACTCCCTCTTGTGGAGTGAAACTGCGGGCTGCTAAACTGATAGCAGCTCCAATAGCCGTCCCTTGTTTGGATATCAAGGAGGGATCTATGGACTCCAAAAACATCTTGGCAGAAATGTAATCGCTCGTGATAGGCAACTGCGTAAATGCATCGCCGGCAAAAACTATCATACCAACCTTGTCATTCTGCATCTTGTCGACTAATTGCGCCACCAACCGTTTTGCCTTTTGCAAGCGGCTTGGCTGTACATCTTGAGCCAACATCGAGTTAGATATATCCAATGCAATCATCACCTCCACTCCCTGACGCTTCACCGTCTCCAGTTTAGAACCGAATTGCGGACGGGCCAGCAGGACTATGAATAATCCGATAGCCCCAAATGTCAACCAAAATTTTATGTCCGGACGATACTTGGAAACATCGGGCATCAATTGTGCCATCAGTTCCGGGTCGCCAAACTTACGGATGGCTCTCTTCCTTCGATAATTGGAGTACAAATAGAAAGCCGCCAATAGGGGTAGCAGCAACAATAAGTATAAATATGCAGGTTCTTCCAATCGAAACATCTTCTTACTCTATTTTACGATTTACTATTTTACCACTTGTATCTAAAATCATGGAATCTTCTTCAAGATAGAATTACGCAACAAAACCTCCAGCAACAGGCACAAGAAAGCAACCAATGCAAACCGGCGGAACTCTTCCTTACGCTTGCTGTATTCCTTCACATTCAGTTTTGTCTTTTCCAGTTTATCTATCTCTTCATACACTTCTTTCAGTTTCGAGTTACTGGTTGCACGGAAATAGTTACCTTCGGTGGTGCCGGCAATCTGCGTCAAAGTCTTCTCATCAATTTCAACCGGCATATTGACATACTGCACTGTTCCCCCTACCGGATAAGGATAGGGAGCCATGCCATTGCTTCCCACGCCGATGGTATAAACACGAATGCCAAAGCTTTTGGCAATTTCAGCAGCGGTTAAAGGAGAGATGTCACCTTTATTGTTGACACCATCCGTCAACAGAATAATCACCTTTGATTTGGCTTTGCTATCCTTCAAGCGAGTAACCGCATTGGCAATTCCCATGCCGATAGCCGTTCCGTCTTCAATCAGCCCACATTTCATATCCTTAAGCAAATTCAACAAAACAGCATGATCTACCGTCAACGGACACTGTGTAAAACTTTCTCCGGCAAACAAGGTGATGCCGATGTTATCATTCGGACGGCCATTTATGAACTCTGCCGCCACATCTTTGGCTGCTTCCAGCCGGTTCGGCTTCAAGTCTTCGGCCAACATACTGGTAGAAATATCCATGGCAAGCATAATATCAATGCCTTCAATCTCACTGTTTTGCCAGCTATTGGTAGTTTGTGGACGCGCCAAAACCAAAATAATCAAAACCAAAGCAATGATGCGCAACACAAACGGCACATGCAGCAAGTAGTTCTTATAGCTTTTGGGAGTATGCGCATATACACGAGCATCTGAAATCTGAAGTGCAGCTTCATTTTTCTTCCGTTTCATGATATACCATACGATATAAGGTATAAGCAACAGCAGCAAAAACAAATATTCAATATTGGCGAAAACCATATTCATTCACTCTTTTAACTATTTACAATTTACGGTGGAGTTACTTTTGTCTGCTAAGCAAAGTAGTTATACAACTCCAGCCCCATATATACTAACGAACCTATAAGCGCGGCAAGCAATGCCGTAATACCCACACCAAGCAGCACCTTGGTACGTAAAGAGCGCTTCTCGATGATAGTTATTTCAGCAGGTTGCGGTCGGGCATTTTCCTCCTCCTCCTTCGTTTCATTAATAAACTCAATGGCATGAATCAAATTGGCATCATTCTCATTCATCAATGGATTGTGCTTGGCAAATTTCACCAAATCGGCAGTCTGAAATAATTCACGCAAATCGAGAATCGCCTCTTTATCTTTTATTTCCAATAGTTTACCTATTATTTCAGAAGAAGTCATTTCTAAGGCATTGAAGCCAAAACGATTCTGGATATATGAGCGAAGGGCGTCTGTAAGCTCCGTATAATACTCCTTCGGCTCACCTTTCTGCCAGACCTTCTCATTTTTGATGCGCTCCATTTCGCGGATTGCCAGTTGATGGGGAGGTAATTTCGGCTCTACTTTTATTTTGCGAATGATGGGCTTATTATCAAAGAAGCGCTTCAACAGATATACAAACAGCACGCACAAGGGGATGACAAGCACAGCGCAAACTATAAAGCCATACCAATCTTCCCAGACAAAAGGAGCCTGCATCACTGTTTTAGGTCCGAAAAATTGCTCCGGATTCTCGGGGTCTAAAGGCACATCCACAGAATAGACCTTCAACGCCAACGCTTTGGAAGCATATTTCTTATTGTCCACCATCACCTCCATGGGTGGCAGGTAATAAAGTGCCGAGTCAAAGGAAGTGACCGTATACTCTTGTGTTATTAATGCCCGCTTGCCACCATTCAGCAGTTGTGTGTCCGGCTTAGCCACCTCAACAATCTCCACTCCCTTTACCAAAGTATCGGTGTATACCGGAAAGATGGCACGTTTATCGGCATCCAATGCAACTTGGAGCTTTATCTTTGCCTGCTCTCCGATAAGAATCTGCAAAGAATCGATAGTAGCATCCACCGTAACGGACTGAGCCGACACCCTGCCGGTCAATGCCCCCAGCATTATTATCAGAAATAAATATCTTTTCATTTCTCGATCAATTTCGTTTTGCAAACAAGTTCATCAAAGCTTTGACATAATCCTGATCAGTACGCACCGAAACATTATCAACATTACTTTTAGTAAACACTTCGTTCAGTTCCGTCTGCTTACGGAGCCACCATTCGCGATGGGCACGACGAACGGCGCGTGAAGATGTATCAATCCATTGTTCATGCCCTGTTTCCGCATCCTTGATTTTCATCAGACCTACGGCAGGCAACTCTTCCACACGCCGGTCGTAAACCTGAATAGCCACAACATCATGCTTCCGGTTGGCAATAGTCATCGCATTCTTAAAGTTTTCCTGATCAATAAAATCGGATAAAATGAAGGCGGTACACCGGCGTTTCATCACATTGGTCAGATACTCCAGTCCAAGATGGATGTTCGTCCGGCGGCTTTCTGCCTGAAAATCCAACAGCTCTCGTATGATATAAAGTATATGCCTGCGTCCCTTCTTGGGAGGAATAAACTTCTCTATCCGGTCTGAAAAGAAGATAACGCCAATCTTATCGTTGTTCTGAATAGCCGAAAAAGCAAGAGTTGCGGCAATCTCCGTCACCATATCCTTCTTCATCTGCTTCACCGTTCCGAACTCCAAACTACCCGAAACATCCACCAGCAACATCACGGTCAACTCACGCTCTTCCTCAAACACTTTTACATAAGGCTTGTTAAAACGAGCTGTGACATTCCAGTCGATGTCACGTATATCATCGCCGAACTGATATTCGCGCACTTCAGAAAAAGCCATTCCCCTACCCTTAAAAGCCGAATGATATTGTCCGGCAAAGATGTTATTGGATAATCCGCGCGTCTTTATTTCAATCTGACGGACTTTCTTTAAAAGTTCTGTTGTCTCCATTTATTTATACATCTCATTAGCTAAAAACACGAAACCTCCTATCGGAAAGTATTCGCTTTTTCATCCGCACAGCCTTAGGATTTGGGGCTGTATATCCGTAACATCAAGGCACTTCGACCTTATTCAATATCTTGCTGACAATTTCGTCCGAGGTCATATTGCCGGCCTCCGCCTCATACGTCAGGCCGATACGATGGCGCAATACGTCGTGAGCCACGGCACGCACATCTTCCGGAATCACATAGCCGCGACGCTTGATAAACGCATAGCTACGGGCTGCCAACGCCAAATTGATAGAAGCACGAGGCGAGCCTCCGAAGCCAATCATATCTTTCAACTCCTTCAAATCATATTTTTCAGGATAGCGTGTGGCAAATACGATATCAACAATGTATTTTTCAATTTTCTCATCCAGATAAACTTGACGAACAACCTTACGGGCTGCTACTATCTCGTCCGCTTTCAAAATGGGCTTTACACTAAATTTATCACCATTGATGTTCTGGCGGATAATCAGTTTCTCTTCTTCCAATTTCGGATAGTCGATTACTACTTTCAGCATGAAACGGTCCACTTGGGCTTCGGGCAACGGATAAGTACCCTCTTGTTCTATCGGATTTTGCGTAGCCAGCACCAAGAACGGTTCAGGCAGGCCGAAAGTCTCTTTACCGATAGTAACCTGACGTTCCTGCATGGCTTCCAACAAGGCACTCTGCACCTTGGCCGGAGCACGGTTAATTTCATCGGCCAATACAAAATTGGCGAAAACGGGACCTTTTTTTACTTGAAAGGTTTCGTCTTTCTGACTGTAAACCATTGTACCGATAACATCGGCCGGCAACAAGTCGGGCGTAAACTGAATGCGGCTGTATTGAGCATCTATCAGTGACGCCAGTGTCTTGATAGCTAATGTTTTTGCCAAACCGGGCACACCTTCCAACAGTACATGCCCATCAGATAACAACCCTATCAACAACGACTCTACCAAATGCTTTTGTCCTACGATGACCTGGTCCATGCCCGTGGTAAGATTGGTAACGAAAGCACTTTGTCTTTCAATCCGCTCATTCAATTCGCGAATGTCAACTATTTCAGCCATAAATCAAACTATTTTTTATATTTAACTTCTTCTTTTATCCCGTTTTTAAAACGGACATTTAAATTCGATCCCAAAAATACAGCAATAAATTAACCATGCCAACTAATATTTATTAAAAAAAGATTTGAAACCTTTAGATTAAACTACTTTCATAGAGTTTAGTATTTAACCAAAAAAAAAGCAGTACGTTTACTGCTTCTTAGCCAATTTGGGAATCTTGATTATAGTACCGTAAGGTACATTGTCGGGATTCTTAATCACATCCGGATTATGCTTCGCAATATAGGGCCAAAGAGCCTTTGTCCCATAAAAACGCAATGCTATTTTGGTCAATGTTTCTCCTTCCTTGACTGTATAAACGGTTTCCGTTCCAACAATTTGATAGCCTACGGAATCCGGCTCAAAAGGCACGGCGGCTTTTGGTTTTTCTTTCATCGGAACCGACTCTGATATTCCATCCTCTTTTGCAACAGGGTTCACTGTCGATGCAGCCACAACGGTCTCTATGGTATCCGTTCTGTCTGTCTCTTCAGTAGAGTCCCTTAGAGCAGCGCTGTCAGTCAACGCCGTATTGCTCTTACCGGCAGAAGCGTCTGTCCGAGGCTCCTCTTTTTTCTCTACCAAGGGTTTGGACAACGGTTTGTCCAGCAGGTCGGGATAATACATGAAAGCCACAGCGGCTCCACACAATACTACCACCAATACAACGATACCTATAAAATACTTTATAGTAGAAGCGTCAGCGGCATCTTTCTCATCTGTTGCAACATCTGTTTGAGGGATATCAGCTTCTTCCACGAGCGTGGGCTTCTCCATGCTACTTATGTCTTCAAGCGTGCGAGTTGTTTCATCGGCTTCCTCTTCATTCTCATCCTCCAATGGAGTGTCTTCAAAGGTAATATCATCATTCAGGGCAACCGATTCAAAATGCGAGAAAGGCTTGTTCACCGTATCCTTGAGAGCGGCATCGGGTGTAAACGATACTTTTGTATGCCCTTGGATTTCAAATCTCTCTCCTGTATTTACATTCACACTTTCACGGCTTCCTACCTCTATCAGCTTAAAAGTGCCCAAGCCTTTTATTTTCACATACTTATCCGTTTCCAGCGCTTCCTCTATCAACTGAAAAAACTCCTTCACAAAGCCATCGGCATGCTTCTTGCTCATGCCATGCTTTTCGGCAAGCATATCAATCAAATCCTGCATATTCAGTCTTTCATTCATAACTCGGAATTTAAATAAAGGGCCACAACTATTTAAACTTTTCTTTTAGCAACGCACTCGGTTTATAGGTCAACACTAATTTAGGAGGAACCAGCATACGCTGTTTGGTATTCGGATTTACAGATATGCGCTCCGCTTTCTTCTTTACCTCGAATGTTCCGAATGTCTGTATGGAAACAACATTTCCGGCCTCAAACTGCCTTGTCATATTCGACAGCAATGAAGCAATCAAATCAGAAGTATCCTTCAAAGTATACCCCAATCTGCGTGATAATTCGGAAGTAAACTCTTTGTTATTCAAAATACCTGCTTTAAAAATAAGTTAGATGATTCGTCCATAAAGGTCGAAATCATCGGAATTGACAATCTCCGCTTGATAAAAGCCACCCATATTCAGCTGCGACTCTCCACGCTCTATCAGCACCTCCGGATCTACTTCCGGAGAATCGAACTCTGTACGACCGATATAATAGTCACCTTCCAAGCGGTCAATGACAACCTTCATCTTCCTGCCTACCTTCGCCGCACTCAATTCTCCTGAAATGCCTTGTTGAATAGACATCAGTTCGTCCAGACGCGCCTGTTTCACCTCTTGCGGAATTGCATCCTCATATTGCGCGGCGGCATAAGTGCCTTCCTCCTCGGAGTAAGCAAAAGCCCCCATCCTGTCGAAACGTACCTCACGGACAAAATCTTTCAGTTCTTCAAAGTCGGCTTCCGTCTCTCCCGGATGCCCCACCATAAGTGTTGTGCGAAGATGAATGCCGGGCACTTCCTTACGGAACCGCTCTATCAATCTGTAAGTTTCGGCCTTCGTCACATGCCGGCGCATTTTCCGCAACATATTGTCACTGATGTGCTGCAAAGCGATATCCATATATTTGCACACGTTGTCACGCTCACGCATCACACGGAAAAGTTCTGCAGGAAAATGGGCAGGATAGGCGTAATGCAAACGTATCCATTCCACACCGGGAACGGCCGCTATTTGCTCGATCAACTCGGGCAACATTTGCTTTCTATACAAATCCACACCATAATAAGTCAACTCTTGTGCTATGACCTGAAATTCCTTAACGCCACGCACCGTCAAATATCTCACCTCATCCAAGATTTCGCCCATTGGACGCGACACATGACGCCCGGTAATGATAGGTATGGCACAATAAGAGCACTTCCGGTCACATCCTTCGGATATTTTCAGATAGGCAAAATGATGAGGGGTTGTCAACGTACGCTCTATATGCAACTCTTCGCGATAAGTCTTTCCCAAATCCCGCAGCAATTCCTTCCAATTGAACTTTCCGTAGAATTTATCGACCTGGGGTATCTCTACAGCCAACTCTTTAAGGTAACGCTCCGAAAGACACCCCATCACGTAAAGCTTCTCCAAATCGCCCCTTTCTTTGGCTTGCGCAAACTCCAGAATCATATCAATGGATTCTTGCTTTGCATCGCCTATAAAGCCGCAGGTATTTATTACGGCAATTTGTCCTTTCGGAGCTTCGGCATCATGCGTCACGGCAAATCCCGCATCTTCCAGCTGGCGCATCAAATGCTCCGAATCCACCAGATTCTTAGAGCATCCCAATGTTATGATGTCAACCGTTTTCTTTCTCATTCATTTTCTCCAAACAATGAAGCCACAAATTCCTCTTTACGGAACACTTGGAGGTCTTCCATGCCTTCACCCAGACCGATGTATTTAACCGGTATTTTAAATTGGTCGGAGATGCCGATAACCACTCCCCCTTTGGCAGTCCCATCCAGTTTGGTGACAGCCATTGCCGTGACTTCAGTGGCCAGCGTAAACTGCTTGGCTTGCTCAAAGGCATTCTGTCCCGTAGAGCCATCCAGCACCAACAGCACCTCATCAGGCGCGTCAGGAACCACTTTTTTCATCACATTTTTTATCTTGATCAGCTCATTCATCAAGCCCACCTTGTTATGAAGGCGTCCGGCCGTATCGATAATCACCACATCTGCGTTGTTGGCCACGGCGGAATTTAACGTATCAAACGCAACAGAAGCCGGGTCGGCACCCATCTTTTGTTTCACCACCGGAACTCCTACCCGCTCGCCCCAAATGACCAATTGCTCTACGGCGGCGGCACGGAAAGTGTCGGCAGCACCTAAATAGACCGATTTACCTGCTTTCTTGAACTGATATGCCAGCTTACCGATAGTTGTGGTCTTCCCTACTCCATTGACGCCCACCACCATGATGACGTATGGCTTGTTTACAATCGGTGCCTCAAAGTCGTCCACATCGCCGGAGTTATTCTCCGTAAGTAGAGCTGCGATTTCATCGCGCAAAATTCCATTCAGTTCTTGCGCATTCATATATTTCTCGGCGGCAGCGCGCTTTTCAATACGTTCGATGATTTTCAAAGTTGTTTCCACACCTACGTCTGAAGTAATCAAGACCTCTTCCAGATTATCCAGCACCTCATCATCTACTCTCGATTTGCCAGCAATGGCCCGTGCAATCTTACCGAACACACTTTCTTTGGTCTTAGATAATCCCTTATCTAATGTCTCTTTCTTCTCCTTGGAAAAAAAACTAAAAAATCCCATATACTAAAAGTTTTATGCAACTTCATTTCAGAGCCGGCTTGACAAAGTCCGCGGATAGCACATTCTGTTTTATATTTCTTCCTCATTTACTCTCCTGCATGTGCAAGCTTACGCTTGTATAAGTGCAAGCTTACGATAGTACAAGTGCTGGCTTATGCTTGTACAAGTGTGAGGCGATGCTTGCGTAAGTGTAAATCACTGAAAAACTTTAAATTACAGAAACGCTATTCATTCATCCACGGAAATTTCGGACTATTCCACATTTTGTACAAAGATATAACAAAACTAACGAATAATAAAAACTTCATCCTTTTTTTTAAAAGAAATCCCCTCACCGGAAATTACCGATAAGGGGAGCTTTATATGATTCGTCAGCGCTTTACAGCTACCGCATTCATCTTTTTTATTTTTTGAAAAAGTCTTGTACCTTTTCGTTAGGAACCATTTGTTCATCAAAAAAATAAGCGCCGGTCTTCGGAGACTTAACCATTTTGATAACCTTTGTATAAGCACGACCTTCTTTATTTCCATCGCGCAAACTTGCTACTGTTTTCTTTGCCATGGGTTATACTGTATTATTTAATTTCTTTATGTACTGTCACTCTCTTCAAAATCGGATTATACTTCTTCAGTTCCAATCTTTCAGTCGTATTTTTTCTATTCTTCGTTGTAATGTAACGAGAAGTACCCGGCATACCGCTGTCTTTGTGTTCTGTGCATTCCAGAATCACCTGTACTCTGTTACCTTTCGCTTTTTTTGCCATAATCAGTGTTCTCCTCTACTTTTTAGCCAATAACTCTAATGCTTTTCCAATCACAATAACCTTTAGCTACTGCATCTTTCAAAGCAGCGTCCAGTCCTTTTTTATTAATAATGCGCAAACCATTGGCGCAAATGCTCAGGCTGATCCAGCAATCCTGTTCTACATAATAGAACTTCTTCTTAAACAAGTTCAAATCAAAGGTTCTTTTTGTTCTTCTCTTTGAGTGTGAAACATTGTTGCCAACCATGGCCTTCTTTCCGGTAATTTGACAAATCTTTGACATTTCTATCTTATTTTTATAGTTTTCTTTTTTGCCTGTTTCAAACAGAGCGCAAAGTAAGCACTTTTATAGTTACCAAACAAGTTTTTCCTAAAATAATTCACTGTATAATAGCATTTTTTCCTCATTTCAGCTTATCATAAAGCAGAAAAAGAACGTTTTGAATTGCTTTTTGCACATTTTCCGTTCTTCCCCAATCCCCCTCTTGTTTCATGGTTACAATTTCATTTTTATAGGCAACCGCCAGCCAAATTGTCCCCACCGGTTTCTCCGGTGTGCCGCCTCCGGGACCGGCAATGCCGGAAGTGGCAACCGCACAGTCGGAATTCAGCGATTTCATCGCGCCTTTCACCATTTCCGTGACGGTTTCTTCACTTACAGCTCCGTAATTTTCCAACGTTTCGGCAGAGACATGCAGCAACGTCTTTTTCACTTCATTGGAATAGGCCACCACGCCGCCCACAAAGTAGCCCGAGCAACCCGGCACGGAAGTTATCAAAGAAGCAACACCTCCTCCGGTACAACTTTCCGCACAGGAAAGAGTCAAATTCTTCGCCAATAGCAATCGGCCGATTTCTTCTTCTATCTTTTTCATTTGTTTATTATAAGAGGTTGTTTGAAATTTAATGAAATTCTTCTTTACCACCGCTGAAACCATACCCCAGCCGTATCAACGCCATGTCTTCCCCGTACCTTCTCCGCATCTATAGAAGCGGAGGATATGCGGAGTTGATACGGAGGTGATACGGAGTTGATACGGAGGTTATACGGAGGTTATACGGAGGTTATGCGGAGCGGATACGGAGGTGATGCGGAGCAGATAGGTTGGGATTCCCTACAATGTAACACGCGAATAAGCAGGCGCCTCCATCGGACAGAATTCCTTGTCCGCAAACTTAAAATACCCTGTAACCGCTATCATGGCGGCATTGTCTGTCGTATAACTGAATTTAGGGATAAAGATGTTCCAGCCATACTTCTCGGCATGCTCACGGAAAGCATTGCGCAAACCGTTGTTGGCCGAAACACCTCCGGCCACGGCCACTTCCTTTATCTTATATTCTTTAGCGGCCTTACGCAACTTATCCATCAAGATGTCAACGACAGTGGCCTCCAAAGAGGCTGCCAAATCGGCCTTGTGATGCTCTATGAAGTCGGGATCTTCCTTCATCCATTCGCGCAGAGAATACAGGAACGAGGTTTTCAAGCCACTGAAACTATAATCCAATCCGGAGATATGCGGTTTGCTGAACGAAAACGCTTTCGGATTTCCCTGCCGGGCCAGTTTGTCAATAATCGGGCCTCCGGGATAGCCCAGCCCCATCACCTTAGAACACTTATCAATGGCCTCGCCCGCGGCGTCATCGATGGTCTGCCCCAAAATCTCCATATCGTTGTAAGCCCTTACCAGAATAATCTGAGAGTTTCCACCGGAAACCAGCAGACAAAGAAAAGGATATTGGGGCTGTACGCTCTCTTCATCTTTCACTTTAATGAAGTGAGCTAACACATGTCCGGTCAAGTGATTAACGTCAATCATGGGAATGCCGAGCGAACGGGCGAAACCTTTGGCGAAAGACACGCCGACCAACAAAGAGCCCATTAATCCCGGACCGCGGGTGAAAGCCACGGCGCTCAACTCTTCTTTGGTTACTCCGGCGCGTTTCAGTGCTTCGTGCACCACCGGAACGATATTTTGCTGATGTGCGCGAGAAGCCAATTCGGGCACCACACCGCCATACGCTTCGTGCACAGCCTGACCGGCCACCACATTCGAAAGCAAGTAGCCGTCTTTGATGACTGCCGCCGAAGTATCGTCACAGGAAGATTCTATTCCCAAAATAATTGTACTCATAATGTTTATTTACGTTTAAACAGCGCAAAAGTAGTGATAAAAGTACGATTCATAACGTATTATTTCATATTTTTGTTGGCTGATTATAAAAATTAACCGCCTATCAGAAAGCTTAAAAGGATTGTGCGCCGGGTACTTGGCATTGTACTGGGATTGTATATCGGTACCATCATATTGTTGAACATTCCGTATGTCCAGCAAAAAATATCCGTATCTGTAGCCAATGAGCTCTCTTCCATGTTAGGCAGCCGGCTGACCATCGGCCGAATCAACATGGGGCTGTTGAACAGAATCATCATTGATGATTTGTTGCTGGACGACCGGTCGGGAAAAGAAATGGTAAAAGTGTCCCGCCTTTCGGCTAAATTCAATATTCTTCCGCTGTTCAACGGCAAGATATCTATCAGCAGCGTGCAGCTGTTCGGCTTCAATATCAATCTAAACAAGCAGACTCCCGAAGCCGAACCCAACTTCCGGTTCGTGCTCGACGCACTTGCTCCCAAAGATACCGTTCAAGAGCAAAGCGACCTGCCTCTTCGCATAAACTCACTGCTGGTTCGTCGCGGAAAAGTATCATATGACGTTCTTTCTGAAAAAGAGACACCGGAAAAATTCAACCCGCAGCACATTCGTTTGAGAAACATCATTGCCAATATTTCCCTCAAAGCCTTGCAAGGCGATTCCATTAATGCAGCCATCAAAAGACTGAGCATCGAAGAGGAGCACTCCGGACTTGAATTGAAAAAGCTAAGCCTTAGGGTTATCGGCAATAACCGGCAGATGAAGATAGAAAATTTTGCCGTCGATTTCCCGAACACGTCTTTGGCAATGGACACGATACACATGGAATATGACAGTTTGGGAGCCTTCGGCAATTTTGCCCGAGATGTACGCTTTTCGTTCCACATGCTGCCTTCTCAAATTGTCTTAAAAGACTTGGCGGCCTTTGTCCCTGCCTTCCGGTCTTTTAAAGAAAAGCTGGAAGTGGAAGTAAAGGCCAACGGCAGTATCGATCGGCTGAACTGTCCTCTTCTGTCCGTTTCGGCAGGAAATCACTTCTACTTAAATGGAGAGGTTTCTCTTCAAGACTTGTCCAATCCGGAAAGCACCTATTTATTCGGTCATCTGTCGCGCCTGTATGCCGACCCTGAAGGGGTTGCTTTCTTTGTCCGGAACTTCAGTGAAAGCAACAACGGCGTCTCTCCTCCTCTGCAACGTCTTGGCATCCTTTCTTTTCGCGGCGAAGTGTCCGGTTATTTCAGAGAGTTCGTAGCATACGGAAATGTAGAGACAGACCTCGGCAGCATCAAAACGGATGTAAAATTCAGTTCCGACAAGGATAAGGGATTTTTCGCCTATTCGGGGACGGTGGAAACTGAAAACTTTGAGTTGGGCAAAATGTTGGACGATGACACTTTCGGAAAGGTCATCTTCAACTTAAACGTCAACGGCAGGCATCACGACAATCAGTACCCGTCGGTACTATTGAAAGGACTGATAGCCTCCATTGATTATAGCAACTATACCTACGAAAACATTACATTAGACGGAGAATACAAGCAAGGAGGGTTCGTCGGTAAGGCCGCATTGGACGACCCTAATGGCTCCATCCTGCTGAACGGCGCCATCAACACCGCCGGCCAAGTGCCTGCTTTCAACTTTCGGGCAAGCATCAGCAAGCTTCGCCCGCATACGCTGCATCTCACTCCCGACTATAAGGACACGGAAATATCGGTCAAGCTGAATGCCGATTTCACCGGTGGGTCCATCGACGAGATGATTGGCGAAATAAACATCGACAGCCTACAGTTCATCGCTCCGGAAACGCACTACTTTATGGATAACTTGAAGATAGCCGCCGTAAAAGAGAACGAGCATCGGAAACGCCTGACCATACAGTCTGAATTTCTTCAGGGCCGCATTGAGGGCGATTATTCTTATCGTACACTGCCTGCCAGCATACTCAATATCGCACGCCACTACCTTCCCTCTATCATCCAGCCCGACAAACAACCGATGAAAACGGAAAACAATTTTCTTTTTGACGTACATGTCCACAACACTGAGCTGTTTTCTACCGTTTTTCAGATTCCAATCAAGATATACACGCACTCCACCATCAAAGGATACTTCAACGATAAGGCACAACGCCTTCGGGTGGAGGGCTATTTTCCCCGCTTCCGCTATAAAGAAAACTTCATCGAATCGGGCATGTTTCTTTGCGAAAATCCCGGCGACCGCTTCCACGTCAGCCTACGTCTCAACAATCTCCAGCCGGATGGCGCCACGAATGTGGCTTTGGAAGCGGAAGCGCAAAACGACAGTGTCCGGGCCACATTAAATTGGGGCAACAGCCACAAGGAGACTTACAGCGGCCGACTTGCCACCGTGGCACACTTCATCGGGCAACAAAAGAAAGAAGGACAGAGGCAACCGCCACCGCTGAAAGCCGTCATAGACATCTGTTCCACAAATGTAATCATCAATGACACATTGTGGAACATACATCCTTCTACGGTGATGATAGATTCCGGAAAAGTACACGTCAACGATTTCTTTTTCAGCCACAAAGACCGTCACCTTCGCATCAACGGGGTGATTTCGAAAGAGCCGGAAGATACCGTTCGTCTGGATTTGAAAGAAATCAATATAGGCTATGTGTTCGACATTGCAGACCTCGGAGTGAACTTCAAAGGAGAAGCCACCGGTCCGGCCTTTGCCAGCGGTGTGCTGGAGAAACCGGTGATGAGTACCGACCTGTTCATCCGTAACCTCGGGCTGAACGACGGATTGCTGGGCGATGCCGATATACATGGAGAATGGCATCACAACGTGAAAGGCATTTATCTGGACGCACACATCCGCGAAAAAGATATAGCGCAAAGCCACGTGCAAGGTTATATCTATCCGCTGAAACCCACCAGCTCGCTCGATCTTCAAATTGAAGCGAAAAACACCAATTTAAAGTTCATCCATTACTATATGAGCAGCATTACCCCCGAATTTAACGGGCGCGCCACCGGGCAGGTGCATTTTTATGGAAAATTCAAAGCTTTGACAATGCAGGGGCGTGTGTTTGCCGATGCATCCATGAAAATCGATGTGCTCAACACCACTTTCTCTCTAAAAGACAGCATCTATATAGAGCCGGAGGGACTGACTTTCCATAACAACCGCATTTTCGACACACAGGAGCACCAAGGAAGAGTGAACGGCTATCTGCACTACAGGCACTTCCAGAACTTGGAGTACAGCTTTAATTTCAACATCAATAATATGTTGATGATGAACACCAAAGAGTCGCCCGACTATCCTTTTTACGGCACCGTCTATGGCACGGGCAGTGCCACTATTGCCGGAAATCCTCAGAATGGGGTGAATATAGACGTTGCAATCACCACTGACCGCAACACCTTCTTCACATACATCAAAGATAATGTATCTACGGCAGTCAACAACCAATTCATCCGCTTTGTCGACAAGACTCCACGCCGTGCGGCACAAGACTCTGTCCGTCTTGCCGAATACGAGATGGCACAAAGGGCGATAGAAGAAAAACAGAAAGAAGAAAATACGGATATTCGCCTGAATCTGTTGGTAGACGCTACTCCCGATGCAACCATGAGAATAATCATGGATCCCATTGCCGGTGACTACATCAGCGGGAAAGGTAGCGGAAACATCCGCACCGAATTCTTCAACAAAGGGGACGTGAAACTGTTTGGCAATTATCAAATCAGCCAAGGAATCTATAAATTCAGTCTGCAAGAAGTATTCCGTAAGGATTTTACCATCAGAAACGGAAGCAGCATCAGTTTCAACGGCCCGCTACTCGACGCCTCTCTGGACATTACGGCCGGATACACGGTGAACTCGGCATCGCTGAACGACCTTATGCCTAATGATGCAAGCACTTTGGACTATATCAGCCAGACCAATGTCAAGGTGAACTGCATCATGGGGGTGACCGGACAACTGACTTCCCCTAACATCAAATTCGACATCGAGCTGCCCAACGAACGCGACGAAGTGCAGGCCATCGTGCGCAACTACATCCCTACCGACGAACAGATGAACATGCAGATACTCTATTTGTTGGCCATCGGCAAATTCTATACGCCTGAGAACCTGGGTGCCACACAGAACTCGAACATGATGTCGAGCGTAGTGTCGTCCACGCTTTCCGGACAGTTGAACAATGCCCTGTCGAACATCATCAATCTTAACAACTGGAATTTCGGAACCAACTTCAGCACGGGAGAAAGAGGATGGACAGATGTGGAGTTCGAGACCATGCTTTCGGGGCAATTGCTGAACAATCGCCTGCTCATCAACGGTAACTTCGGCTATCGGGAGAACCCGATGGCAAACACCAATTTTGTGGGAGACTTCAACGCCGAATGGCTTGTCAACCGCTCCGGCGACATTCGTCTAAAGGCATACAACGAAACGAACGACCGCTACTATACCCGAACCAATCTGACGACTCAAGGCATCGGCATTATCTTCAAGAAAGATTTCAACAGATGGAAAGAACTTCTTTTCTGGAACAAATGGAGACTGAGAAGGCTGAAGAAAAGACAAGAAGCAACTTCCGAAGCTCCTCTGCCTGCCTCAAACAACAAGGAGGCTGCTATGAGGAAACTGTCTCCAACACCTGCCGAAGCTCAATCCAAACGAAACAGAGAAGAGTAATGTGTATTTCTTTCTGCCTTCTACCGCTCTCATGTCTGCTCTTCCCTGCCTATACTTTACATCCACTCTGCCCATAGCTTAGGATTGCTCCCTACAGTATGTCATTAGAAGGGCAGCGGTCCGTCCGAGCCCACTCCTCCAAACGGATTGTCTGTCTGTGGCATGAAATCGGCAGCCGATGGAGGAGGCGGTGTGGCGACATTGCCTATGGGAGCGTTCATTCGCGAACCGAAGGTGGCTCCCATTCCATCAGATGGCGGTGGTATGACCATATCATCCTCCGGATTCTGGAAGCGGGTGTACTGTCCAATAAAGCGCAGACGCACGTCACCCACGGCACCGTTGCGATGCTTCGCTATGATAATCTCCGCCATGCCTCGCAAGTCCGCTCCATCGGCCGAAGTATATATTTTATAATATTCAGGACGATGAATGAAGCACACCATATCGGCATCTTGTTCGATGGCTCCGGATTCGCGGAGATCACTCAACTGTGGACGTTTCCCCTCCTCTCCTTCACGATTTTCCACTCCACGATTCAGCTGTGACAAGGCGATGATAGGGATGTTCAATTCTTTTGCCAATCCTTTCAGCGAACGAGAAATGGTACTTACTTCTTCCTGCCGGCTACCAAACGACATGCCGCTTGCGTTCATCAACTGAAGGTAGTCGATGATGATAAGCTTTACTCCATGCTCTCGCACCAAACGGCGGGCTTTTGTTCGGAGTTCGAAGACCGACAGTGAAGGTGTATCATCCACATACAACGGAGCGTCCAGCAAATCACGCAGTTTATAGTCCAGCTGTTGCCATTCGTAGTCTGCCAACTGTCCGCTCTTGATTTTCTCACTCGGAATTTCGCACACATTGGATATCAAACGGTTCACCAACTGTACATTACTCATTTCCAGAGAGAACAATGCCACCGGATTCTTAAAGTTCACGGCAATATTCTTTGCCATTGAAAGCACGAACGCCGTTTTACCCATGGCAGGACGGGCGGCAATGATAATAAGGTCGGATTTCTGCCAACCGGAAGTCATCTTATCCAGCTTGGTATAGCCGCTTTCCAGTCCACTCAGGCCATCCGTACGGGCAGCCGCTTTCTGAATCAGGTCATACGCTTCGGCAATAACGGGATTAATCTGCGTATAATCCTTCTTCATATTCTGCTGGGAAATCTCAAACAGCCTGCCTTCAGCTTCCTGCATCAAGTCGTCCACGTCCAGTGTCTCATCAAAAGCTTTGCTCTGGATATTGCTGGTGAAGGTTATCAGTTCGCGGGCCAACGATTTCTGGGCAATGATGCGCGCATGGTATTCGATGTGTGCCGAAGAAGCCACCTTGCCGCTCAACTGGGTGATGTAGAACGGTCCGCCCACCTCCTCCAGCACTCCTTTCTTGGCAAGCTGCTCTTTCACGGTGAGGATATCCACCGGTTTCTGATTCACTGCCAAATCGGTAATAGCCGAGTATATCAACTGATGCCTGTGTTCGTAAAAAGATTCCGGACGGAGAATTTCGCTGACCAGCGAATAAGCGTCTTTCTCAATCATCAAAGCACCAAGCACCGCCTCTTCCAGTTCCGGAGCCTGCGGCTGTATGCGCCCGTAGTCGTTGATTGGCTGTGGAGCCTTATTTTTCGGATTTCGGGATGTTTTTCTTTGTTCTGCCACTTCTGTTCTTTTAATATTATAATCTGATAAACCCTATTTCATAATCTGATATGCCTTTGCTTTTAAAAGGGGAAGCAAAGATAAGCGATTTTATTTATAGGGGTCAATAATTCATCGTTAAGTTTTCAGTCTACTATGAACAGAAATGGTTAACTTTGTCTCCGAATCGGGTTCCATGAACCCTAATAAACTTATAACCGAGCCATGCTGACTTTTCCAAATGCCAAAATCAATCTGGGATTGAACATCACAGAAAAACGTCCCGACGGATACCACAATCTGGAAACCATCTTCTACCCCGTCCCTGTGGAAGATGCGCTGGAAATAAACACGCTGAACGAAGGCGACCACAAGTTCCGCTTACACTTGTCCGGATTGGAGATAGCCGGGGAAGCGGAAAACAATCTGGCAGTGAAAGCCTATAAGTTGCTGGACGCAGCGTTCAACCTCCCCCCCGTAGACATTCATCTGTTCAAGCGCATTCCTTCGGGCGCAGGACTGGGAGGAGGTTCGGCTGATGCCGCTTTCATGCTGAAGTTACTGAACGAGAAGTTCTGCCTTGCATTATCCGACGAGGCGTTAGAAGATTATGCAGCAAGACTCGGCGCAGATTGTGCCTTCTTCATTAAAAACCGTGCGACTTATGCCGAAGGTATTGGGAACGTCTTCTCTCCCGTGGCGCTTTCCTTGAAAGGTTATCAGCTATGGCTGGTCAAACCCGATATTTTTGTTTCCACAAAAGAGGCATTTGCCAAGATAAAACCCCATCGCCCGGCACAGTCTCTGAAGCAAATCATCGAACGGCCCGTAGAAGAATGGAGAGAGTGTATGGTCAATGATTTTGAAGAAAGCGTGTTCCCGCAATTTCCTGCCATCGGAGCAGTCAAAGAGGAGATGTACAGGCAAGGGGCCGTCTATGCTTCCATGAGTGGCTCAGGCTCATCGGTTTACGGTCTGTTCAACGCAGACGCCCTGCTGCCAGATGTGGATTTCGGGGAGAAAGCTTTTATATACAAAGGAAGGTTCGGTGATATGTAAAACCAACGGTTCCACCTTACAGGAAAGCCCCCTATAAACAATTATAATGCTTATAGGAGGCTTATATTTTTATACTCTGTGCTTGGAAAAACATCCCCGCACCAATTACTCTTCCCTAACCGTTAACTGCTCTCAGCACACCTCCACTTTGGCGGCGATGCGTTTCGTCTTGTCGCGCAATGCATCAAGATCACCGTCAAGCGGCGCATAGCACAACACCACACCCATACGACGATTCACGCGGGTAGTTGGTTTGCCGAAAATGCGCAGATAGGTATCCTCTTCTCTGGTCACCTCTTCCAGACCACGATAGCCGGGCTGTTCTTGGCCGGAGATGGACGAGAGAATGACGGCACTCGCCCCTATACGCTCCTGCTTGATGCTCGGAATGGGCAGACCAAGCACGGCACGCAAATGGAGTTCAAACTCATTCAGGTTTTGTGTACCTGCCAATGTCACCATGCCTGTATCGTGCGGGCGAGGAGAAAGCTCGGAGAAGTAAACACCATTTTCGTGACTTAAGAAGAATTCCACTCCCCACAAACCGGCGCCGGTCAAGGCACGGGTCACTTTCTCCGCCATCTCTTGCGCTTCCTTCAGATGAGCCGGATGGATATGGGCGGGCTGAAAACTTTCGCGATAATCGCCTCCTTTTTGTACATGACCGATGGGAGGACAGAACAATGTCGGCCCGTTTTTCTGCGTAACGGTGAGTAGCGTTATTTCACTATCAAACTTGATAAACTCTTCGATTATAAGTTCCTTGATGTCTCCACGGCTGCCGTTACAGCCATATTCCCAAGCGTGATCCAGCTCGTCGGCACTCTTCACGAGAGACTGCCCTTTGCCGGAAGAAGACATCAACGGTTTTACCACACAAGGGAATCCTGTCTTTCCGGCTGCTATTTTCAGTTCCTCCAAAGACGTGGCATAGAAATAATTGGCAGTCTTCAGCCCCAGCTCCTTAGCGGCCAAATCGCGTATGGCCTTGCGGTTCATGGCGAAGTTCACCGCACGCGCACTTGGCACTACTTGGATACCCTCTTTCTCAAAATCATATAAACACTCCGTACGGATGGCCTCAATCTCCGGCACGATAATCTCCGGCCGATGCTTACGAACCACACGTTCCAGCGCCTCTCCGTCCAACATACTGAAGACCTCGCTCTCGTCCGCCACTTGCATGGCAGGTGCTCCGGCATACGAATCACACGCTACGACATATTGCCCCTTACGCTTGGCAGAAATCACAAACTCCTTTCCCAATTCGCCGGAGCCTAACAATAAAATTTTCTTCATCTGTTTTCTATCTGTTTGACCTTTCCATGTGGACGCGTGTTTTATTGATGTTGTTCTCTCAACAAATCATTCACCGTCTTTACCGGATTGAATGTGGATAAGGGCACTTCCACGAAAACAGTGTTCCAGTCGCTCATGGCTCCGTTCCACAAACCGGGTAACTCCAATGCTTTCAGGTCTTTACCATTCTTCGACTTATAAGAAATGAATCCTGTAGCCTTGTCCACGTACTTCGTAAGGTCGAATTTATCTCCTTTATAGTCGCGCACGGCGCACACCAAATCCACCGGATTGAAATGGGTGCCTTTTTCAAACATCTCTTTCTTTTCCGGATCACTCATGTCAATCTGCGAACTTTCCAGAATCTGCAAAGAAACAGTGCCGTCACTGTTGTAAGCCAAGAACGGACCTCCGCCGGGTTCCCCCACGTTCTTCACCATGCCGCAGACGCGCATCGGACGATTCAATTTCTTCTTCAGATAAATCGCCAGTTCGGCATCTTCCAGATTCTTTGTTTCCGGATTCTTGCAATAAAGTTGTTTCTGCAGGAATTGCAAGATCTCAAGCAATTGCTCATGCGTATATTTACCGCTATTCAGCAATTGCAGATAAGCAAAGGCCCGCTGTTGAAGCGTTACGAGCACGCCTGCAATCAATTTCTTATGTAACACCGTATCGCCTTTCAGCCTGTCCGGCACCACGTTGTCAATATTCTTTATAAAGATAACATCCGCATCAAGGTCGTTCAGATTCTCAATCAAGGCACCGTGTCCACCCGGACGGAACAGCAATTTGCCGGCATCCCTGAAAGGTTTGTTCTCCATGTCGACGGCAATGGTATCGGTACTCGCTTTCTGCTCCGAGAAGGTGACGTTGTACTCCACACCATACTTTTTGGCGTAAGCCACCGCTTTTTCATTCACCAATGCGCCGAACAAGGCACGATGCTCGGGAGAGACCGTGAAATGCACGTTTACTTTCGCATTCTTGTTGACGGCATACAATGCACCCTCCACCAGATGCTCCTCCAAAGGCGTACGGCTACCCTCCTCGTATTTATGGAACTTCAGCAAACCTTTAGGCAAAGCTCCGTAATTCAGCCCTACCGCCTCGAGCAAAGCAGCTACCACCGCTTTATAATCTCCGGTGGCAACCAAGGATGCGATGTCTTTACCCACCGTCTTCCGGCATGCCTCGTTCAGGTCACCATAAAAGGCGAAATTTTCTATTTTCTCAAAGAACAGCTTCTCGAAATCCGTTTGAGGAGTCGTATAATCCGCCCCAAGAAATTCGAACAAATTCTTGAACATACGGCTGGCCGCTCCCGAAGCGGGTACAAACTTCACCACTTCTTTATCTGCCTGTGTATATGCTTCCCATGCATCCAGATACTCCTTCTGCCGGTCTGTATCCAAAGCCAGCACTCCTCTGTCAATAGAAGCGGCGGCAAACAGATTCAGGTATGGAAAACCTTTTTCAAAACACGTCAACTGTTCGGCAATCTGTTTCTCAGAAATACCTTTGCTCTTAAGCAACTCTTTGTCTTGCGGTGTCATCATATCATCTAACCCTTTTATTAATTCATGCCCAAAATTACAAAAAAAACAGAACTGCTGTAAAGAAAATAAAGAAAAAACTTACCTTTGAAGCATAAAATACAGACGATTATGGAAACAGATGTTTTTTTCACACCGCAAGAGAAAAGTTTACTCTTCTCACTCTACCGAAGGCTATTGCAACTTTCGGGAGAAACACTCCGGAGGGGTGACTGCAAGAAACTGAAAACCCATCTTGTCAACACGATAAAGAACCATCACTTGCAGCGTGACTTATTCGGTCTGAATCCTGTCATCAAGGATATGCAGACGGCAGTCATCGTTGCCGAAGAAATAGGCATGAACCGTGCGTCCATACTGGGGCTCATGTTGCACGACTCCGTGCGCTGCGGCACATGCAGCTCTCAGGAAGTGGAGCAGGGCTACGGTGAAGATGTGGCAGGCATCATCCGAGGACTGATACGTGTGAACGAACTCTATGCCAAAAGTCCCACCATCGAGTCTGAAAACTTCCGCAACCTGTTGCTGTCTTTTGCCGAAGATATGCGCGTCATCCTTATTATGATTGCCGACCGCGTCAACATCATGAGGCAGATAAAAGATGCCGATAACGACGAAGCCCGCCGGCAAGTGGCCAACGAGGCTGCCTATCTTTACGCGCCCCTCGCCCACAAACTGGGCCTATATAAAGTGAAGTCGGAATTGGAAGATCTCTCGCTGAAATATACGGAAAAAGATATTTACTATCACATAAAGGATAAGCTGAACGAAACCAAAGCTTCGCGCGACAAATATATCGCTGCTTTCATTGCACCGATGCAAAAAAAGTTGGAAAAGGCCGGACTGAAGTTTTACATCAAGGGGCGCACCAAGTCCATTCATTCCATCTACCAGAAAATGAAGAAGCAGAAATGCGCTTTTGAGAATGTATATGATCTGTTTGCCATTCGCATCATTCTGAATTCTCAACCGGAAAAGGAAAAATTGGAATGCTGGCAGGCATATTCCATCGTGACGGATATGTATCAGCCTAATCCCAAACGCCTGCGCGACTGGCTGTCCGTACCTAAAAGCAACGGATACGAGTCTCTTCATATCACCGTGATGGGACCTCAAGGCAAATGGGTGGAGGTGCAAATACGCACGGAACGCATGGACGAGATTGCCGAACGGGGACTTGCAGCCCACTGGCGCTACAAAGGCGTGAAAGGAGAATCGGGGTTGGACGAATGGCTCACCTCCGTACGCGAAGCATTGGAAAATTCCGACAGCAGCGGAGCGGAAGCCATGGACCAATTCAAACTGGACTTGTATGAGGATGAAGTGTTTGTCTTCACTCCGAAGGGCGATTTGTTCAAGCTGGGTAAAGGTGCCACTGTGCTCGACTTTGCCTTCCACATCCACACCAAATTGGGATGCAAATGTATAGGTGCCAAGGTGAACGGTAAGAACGTACAGCTGAAGCAAGTGCTTCAAAGTGGTGATCAGGTGGAGATTATGACATCGAACACACAAACTCCGAAACAGGATTGGCTGAACATTGTGACCACCTCCAAAGCTCGTACCAAGATACGACAGGCATTGAAAGAGATGGCCGCCCGTCAGCATGCCTTTGCCAAGGAAACATTGGAACGCAAATTCAAGAACCGGAAGATTGAATATGACGAGGCTACCATGATGCGCCTCATCAAACGTCTCGGTTTCAAGGTGGTAACGGATTTCTATCAGGCGATTGCCGATGAAGTGCTGGATGTGAACGACATTATAGACAAGTATCTTGAGCAACAAAGGCGGGAAAGCGATACGCGGGACGAGATAATCTATCGCAGTGCCGAAGGCTATAACCTCCAACAGAGCATGCCCGAAGAGATAGGCGGCAAAGAAGACGTACTTGTCATCGACCAGAATTTGAAAGGGCTGGACTTCAAACTGGCACGTTGTTGTAACCCCATTTACGGCGATGAAGTGTTCGGTTTCGTCAGTGTGACGGGTGGCATCAAGATACACCGTTGCGACTGCCCCAATGCCGCCGACCTGCACTCACGCTTCGGCTACCGCATCGTGAAGGCACGTTGGGCAGGAAAATCGCAAGGGATGCAGTACCCCATCACTCTGCGGGTGGTAGGGCATGATGATATAGGCATCGTGACCAATATCACCTCCATCATTTCCAAAGAGACGGGCATCAGCCTGCGAAGCATCAGCATAGACTCTCACGATGGATTGTTCTCCGGCATGCTCACCATCATGGTCAGCGACACAGGAGGTCTGGAGGCGCTCATCAAAAAACTGAGAACGGTGAAGGGGGTGAAGCAGATTTCAAGAAATTGAGAATTTTTTTTGATTTTATCTCACCCGTTTCTTTTTGTAATAAGGATAGGTCAGCAGCACGAAAAAAAACAAGGCAAGAATGGCAGCCACAGAAGCGGCGTGATAAATCTGCGCCTCGTCCATGAGGCGACAAGCCACGGCAACGCCAATCAAAAAGCCCGCTTCCATCGACAAATGGCAAGTGGTATTAGCTGTTCCCCGCTGGCAATGGTGCGATAGTCTCACAAATATCCTCATCACCGGAATCACCGTAAATGCCAATACAGCCAATGCCGGCAAAGCCCAATAGTTGCCTGTAAACATCAAAGGCAGCAGCACACCCGGAACAAAGGCAAGCAACAGCATATTGAAGGCCGGCACCCACGCACGAGGCAGCAGAAAACGGTCAATGTTGCATAGTGCCATCCCTATAGGTGCGCGAAAAGCCACATATACCCTTGATGCGAAAAAGAGGCCGGCTACGCCTGTGGCTACAGACAGATAGGCCACCATGCGGAAACCGTCCATATTATAAAGCCAAACACCCAGCCCCGCACCTATCAGCATACCCAAACGTGCAGCCCACGCATAGACCATGTTTCCGGCACTGCGACATGTGGAAGCGGTGATGTCAATAGTCACGGTGATGCCCGCCGTCGTTGCTAACCCGAAACAAGCCCCCTGCACCAGAGCCAGCAGCAACAGCTTCTCATAACTGTCCACGAACACATAACCTATGGTTGCAACCTGCATCACAAGCATAGAAAAAAGAAAGACATGCTTCCTTTTATACTCATCCACCAAGTAAGCATGAAAAGGGCCTACGACAAACATGGCAGCGGAAAAAAACAAGAACATCGTTCCCGCCTCTCCAATGGAAACATCCAATTGCTGCCCCATCACAAAAGGAAGCAAAGGAAAGAGCATATAGACTGATGTGAACAACAACAGGTTTGCCGCACACATCCGCCAAAAATTCAATGTCATAAGTTTGTTAGTACTGTTCTTTCTCATTCGGGAAATCTAAGTTCTTCACATCGGATACATATTTGCTGATGGCATCCGTCATCACAGTGTGCAAGTCGGCATACCGTCGCAGGAAACGGGGGCGGAAGCCGTTGTTCATACCCAGCATATCCTGCGCCACCAGCACCTGGCCGTCTACATCGCCGCCGGCACCGATACCGATAACGGGAATGGCCAGTTCCTTTGCCACACGGGCAGCCAAGGCGGCAGGAATCTTTTCCAGCACCAATCCGAAACATCCGGCTTCTTCCAGCAAGTGGGCATCCTTCACTAACTTTTCCGCTTCTGCATCATCCTTGGCACGAACGGTATATGTTCCATATTTATTGATGGATTGTGGCATCAGACCGAGATGTCCCATGACCGGGATACCGGCACTGAGAATGCGTTTCACCGTACCTATCACCTCTTCGCCACCCTCTAATTTAAGAGCATCGGCATGACTTTCTTTCATAATGCGGATAGCAGAGGCTAATCCTTCCAATTCATTGCCTTGGTAGGAGCCGAAAGGCATGTCGACGATAACCATGGCGCGCTTTACGCCGCGAACCACGGATTTCCCATGATAAATCATTTGGTCGAGGGTGATGGGAAGAGTGGTCACATTGCCTGCCATCACATTGGAGGCCGAATCACCTACCAGAATAACATCAATCCCGGCGCCATCCACAATCTGTGCCATGGTGTAGTCGTAGGATGTCAACATTGATATCTTTTCGCCTCTTTGTTTCATTTCAATAAGGCGGTGTGTGGTCACTTTACGAGAATCATCTGAAATATAACCCATGATATTTACTGTTTATCGATTTACTATGTCAGTGCGAAGTTTTCGCTAATCGGGGGCAAAGGTAATCCTTTTTCCAATTACTTGTGCAATCGGGTCAACTTATCATAAGTGAATCCAGCAAAATCATCCAGAATAAAATGACATAACGGCTCAATCGCTTCGCGCGGGTTGGTGGTCGCCAAACCGATAACAGTGGCTCCGGAAGCCATTCCGGCCTTCAGTCCATTGAAAGAATCTTCGAACACATACGAGTTACCGGGATGGGTTCCCAGAACTTTCATACCAAGCAGGAAGCAATCGGGAGCAGGCTTGGAGGCGGCAAACATTTCGGCCGTGAGAATGCGGTCGAACAAAGTCTTTATTTCCGGGTGAACACGATAGACGGATGCCATCTTCGGTTCGTTGGAGCTGGTCACTACCGCCGTCTTCACGTCGTGGCAGCGCAAGTCTTCTATAAAATCGAGCACACCGGGAATAAAGTCGAACGACATCTCCCGTTCAAAGCGATTCAGGCGTTCTGTGATTTCTGCCTGCTCTGCAGCCTTATCCTGAAAGAAGGTTTCGTAGATATATACCAAGGTTTGTCCCTTCACCCTGCCTTCCAAATCGTCCATGCCCAGATAATCCTTTCCCATACGGTGCCAGAATTGGCTGTACTGTGTCTCTGTGTCCATCACCACCCCATCGAAATCGAACAGAGCAGCCATTGTTTTCGTTGTATCCATACGCATCTGTTTACCTGTTTGTATTCATACCTTTCGTTTACGGTCACAAAGGTCTGAATAATCTCTGAAGGAAACAACTTATTTTGACAAACTCTTACTCATTCCTGATACTTTTTACCGGATTCTCTTTTGCGATAGACCATGATTTCAGCAATACGCAGCCCACAATGAATGCCAACAGCAATAGACCTACCATGATGTAACCGGCAACCGGTAGCGGCACCATATCCTTGAATCGGCCAATCCAGACTTGTCCCGCCTTATAAGCGCCGGATATGCCAAGGGCTACAGACGGAGCAGCAATCCAAAGCACCTCTTGCCACAACAGACGCAGAATATCCCGGGGCCCTGCACCGTTCACCTTGCGGATGGCAATCTCCTTGCTGCGCAGACGAATTTCATCATTGGCATAGCCTATCAGCCCCATTATCACAATAAAAAGAATAGTGACCGATGCCCATAGCGTGACGTTTCGGAAAATGCGGACAGAAGTGGCATTCTCCCTTATGGTCTGCTCGATAGACAGGAATATAAGCTCATCTTGCGGATAGAGGTGCTTCATCTCCTCATTCAACTTCCGCAGGTTTTCATCGAATGGCTCTTTCAGGCGAACTTCCATACAAAATCCAACACCTGAAATCCACTCTATCATCACCGGAACGTCGTCATTCGGAGTACCGGGAAAAGCAAAACTATCCAACAATCCCACTACCCTGCCATAATCGTTCACTTGTTTTCCTATCGGGCTGTCCGTCCAGTGCATCTTCTCGCAGAACTTGCCGTTGACCAACAACTGATGCTCTCCCGTCAGGTTATGCCCCTCCTTCAACCGCAAACCGATGAATGGCAGATAATCGCTGTTGAACCATGAGTTTCTGGGATAAAACATCTCGTTTCCTTGATTGTCGAATATCGGGCGATTAGCCCCGAAACCCAGCATCGACCGCTCGGCCGAGGCTACCGCTTCCACATAAGGCAAGTTGCGTAGCTGAGTACGCAGTTGTGCACCGTCCACCTTATGCTGATAAATATAGGCTACCCTCCGTGGGTTCCAGCCACGGTTGCGCCCCACCATATGACGGTATTGCGAAAAGACCAGCAACAGCATACCCAAGATGAAAGCTGCACCCGTGAACTGCACAAAGAGCAATCCTCTTTTCCATCCTCGCCGTCCGGATGTGTACCGTACAAATACTTGTGTCACGGGGATACGGGCAAAAAGTACAGCCGGCAGGCAGCCGCCTAATAGGAATAGCACCACCGGTACAGCCAGCGGCGCATAGAGATGCTGTGGGGAAAACAGTACGTCGATAGGCACTGCCGCCAGCTCCTCCATTTGTTCATGAAAAAGATAGACCAGAACCCCAGCGACCAACAAAGATATGCTTACCATAACCGCCGTTTCCATCAGAAACATGCCAAATATGTTGCCGCCCGACGCACCGCTGCACTTATGCACCCCTATCGCTTTGGCTCGTTGTGTCAGTGAGGAGATGGAAATCAGCACATAGTTCAATGTGGTGGTAAAAAGCAGCACGATGCCCAAAAAGAACATAATCCAGATTGTTTTTCGTACTTGCGTGTCATCCAGATGCACGTAGCGGATGGGAGTAATGTGAACCGACAGTTCCAGATCGCTGTCCGCCGGCAAATGACGGACAATGGCCGCCGAGAGCCGTTCGTTCAGCCATTCGGCATCCTGCGAAGCGCGCAGCCGGACAAAGCCGTCGTAATTGCCGCCGCTCTGCCATCCCAACCTCCACTTAGCGTATTTACCGATACCGGAGAAAGAGACGATTGCTTCGGGACGTTTGCCCAACGAAGTGTTCATCGGAACGTCTTTGAAGATTCCTTTGACAAGCAGAGCTACACCATTTCCCCACAAATCATACATCAGCGTTTTCCCGATGGGATCTTCACTGCCGAACACCCTGCGGGCAGCCGCTTCCGAAAGGAAAAGCGCATCAGGATTCGCCAAGTCCTGCGGATTGCCTTTCACCACATCCAGCCCGAGGACGAAGAAATACGATGTATCGGCAAGTACTGTCTGCATTTCGAGGTTACGGTTGCCCAAGCGGTAGCGGTCGCCAAAGAGCGAACAACTGACCGTGGCTCCTTGCACCCGGTCGGGAAACTCTTCCGCAATCACTCCCGGAATAGGGATAAGGGTATAGAAGCTTTCTCCTCCATCCGGCACCCCATCCTTCAACCAGCCGGTCTTCACCCAATAGAGATTGTCCGCCTCTTTATAGAAGTTATCGAAATTCAGTTCAAAGGCTATCCTTGCGAAAAGGAATACCGACATCAACAAGCCTAATGACAACGAAACAATCTTGACGGCATTCGCGCCATATCCGCGAAGCAGGGTTTGAAAGGTGTAGTATAAATATCGCATATATGTTCTTTAATGATTAACTTGTTCCTGGTATTCTTTAATGGATTCCCCATCTGCAATACTCCCGTTTCAGATGCCTTGTGTCGGCACACTTGCCATCACACTGCCGTCGAACAGGTGCACTGTGCGGTGTGCAAAGCCTGCATCGTGCCGCGAGTGCGTCACCATGATAATCGTAGTGCCCTCCTTGTTCAGTTCCGTCAGCAGGTTCATCACTTCGGCTCCGTTCTTGGAGTCCAAGTTACCGGTAGGCTCGTCGGCCAGTATCAACCGCGGATTGGTCACCACTGCGCGGGCAATGGCCACACGTTGTTGCTGACCGCCGGAGAGCTGCTGTGGAAAGTGCTTGGCACGGTGGCTGATGTTCATGCGTTTCAAGATATCTTCCACCATGCGTCTGCGCTCGCCGCCCTTTATGCCGAGATAAGTGAGGGGAAGCTCCACGTTTTCATATACATTCAGCTCGTCTATCAGGTTGAAGCTTTGGAACACGAAGCCCAGCTTACCCTTGCGCACACGGGTGCGCTCCTTCTCTTTCAAGTCCGCCACTTCTTGGTCAAAGAGTCTGTAGCTACCTTCCGTGGGATTGTCCAATAAGCCGAGGATATTCAACAGAGTGGACTTGCCGCAGCCCGAAGGCCCCATAACGGCTACGAATTCTCCCTCTTTCACTTCGAGGTTCACATGGTTCAAAGCTACGGTCTCTACTTCCGAAGTACGAAACACCTTACTGATATTACTGATTTCAATCATCTTATTCATTGCTTTACGTTTTATATGTTTTTATAATTATAATCTCTTCTCGAAGAAAACAATCGTCCTATTCACTCTTAATACTGTTCACCGGATTCTCATTCGCAATCTTCCATGATTTCCAAAGGACGCACCCTACGATGACCGTCAGAATGACAATCATCATCAATGCATATACCATCCATCCCAAAGGGATGTGCTCGGAGAACTGCTCCATCCAAAGGCCGTTGACGTACCAAGAAGCAATTGTTCCGATAAGCACTGCCGGGCCTGCCACATAGAGCACGTCGCGCGAGAGCAGCTCCAATACAGTACTTACTTCCGCACCGTTCACCTTGCGGATGGCTATTTCTTTGCTGCGACGGCGCACCTCGTCGGCTGTATAGCCCGTCAACCCCATCAGCATGATAAAAAACATGGTGACGGCAGCCAACAACGTGGCATTACGAAACACGCGGACGGCGTTATAG
Organism: Bacteroides zoogleoformans; assembly: GCF_002998435.1. Taxonomy (NCBI): domain Bacteria; kingdom Pseudomonadati; phylum Bacteroidota; class Bacteroidia; order Bacteroidales; family Bacteroidaceae; genus Bacteroides; species Bacteroides zoogleoformans. Next base: position 479,658 of record NZ_CP027231.1, read on the forward strand.
CGATTCTTTATCATCTGGCTGTAATCGGTAAAGTCGATGGTCTGGCCGGGAAAGGCTTCGCTTGCTTCTTTGTTCAGCTTCCGCAGATTCTCGGCAAACGGCTCTTTCAGGCGAAGGTGTATGTATCCATAGAAAGCCTTGTTACCCCGTGCGATGAAAGGCTTTTTTCCCGAAGTGAAGCCTTGCATTTGAAACTCCTTCAGCAATCCCGACACTTTGTAAAGCCCATTTTCCATATTCACCGTGCGCCCTACTACTTCATTGCCCCAATGCATCATTTCGGCAAAAGTCTCGTTCACCACCACTTCGTCTTTTTCGCGCGCCATACGACCCGCTTTAAAGGTCATACCCATCAGCTCAGGGTAATCTTCGCGCATGTAATAGCTGGATCGTGTGGAAAAAAGAGCCTGCCCGGTAGCGTCCTGAATCATCGAGCCACTGTATCCCCATATCGGAGTACCATGAGCACTGGACAGCGCTTCCACATAAGGCAAATCCTTAAAGAATTGATAGGCGGCATCGCGTGCGTCCTTTTCGTCCCAATAGGCAGTGCCCATAGCGATGCGTTCCGGGCTATATCCCATGTCTTTGGTCATGACAAACCGATATTGCGCCACCACAACACACATCAGTCCACAGATAAAGGCCACCCCGGCAAACTGCACGAACAGCAGCGGACGCTTCCAACCCCTTTTGCCTTCCGTATAACGACGGAACACCTGCGACACGGGGATGCGTGAAAAGAGCCTGCCCGGCAACATACCTCCCACAAAGAAAAGCACACTCACCACCGACAACGGCACCCAGAGGCGGTTAGGGGCTAGCAACAGCAGCGACAGTTTGGCCGAGGCCGTGTCTTCAAAAAACTCGCGGAAGTTAAACAGCAACAATGCCATCAGCAACAGAGCCGCCAGAATGATGATGCCCGTCTCCAACAGGAACATGCCGAAAACCTTGCCTCCGCTTGCCCCGTTGCACTTGTGCACCCCCACTGCTTTGGCGCGATAGCTCAAAGAGGAGATGGAAATCAACACATAGTTCAGCGCGGCAATGAATAGGATAGCAAGACCGAGGATGCTCATGATGTTGCTCATCCGCTTCACTTCCGTATATCCGACGTATGTGTCGCGAATGGGCTGTACAAAGGCTGTGTAGCCAAACTTCTTTTTATCCTCTGCCGGACGATATTTGTCTATCATGGCATCAATGCGTGCGTTCACCACCGACTTGTCCGCTCCGGGGCGAAAACGTATATACTCCATCCAACTGTCCCCGCCACTCCAAGAATAATTGCCCAAGTCGCGACTCCAGAAAGAAGGCATGGAAATAACAGCTTCGGGATTCATGGTGGCATTTTCGGGTATCGCGGCATAAATGCCTTTCACCGTCAAGTCATAGTTATGCCCGTAGTTCAACACCTTACCTATCGGGTTCTCATCTCCGAATATTTTTTTTGCAAGGCGGTCACTCAGGAAAATGACGTCTTTCTGCATCAAATCTTTCTCCGGATTTCCTTTAAACACCTCGATGCCCATGGTGCGAAAAAAGAGTGAATCGGCAAGCACTTTGCCATCATCAAACCGCACGGTCCCATTGTAAAGAGGGTCTCTGGCAAAACCATATCCTATACTGGTAGCCGACTCCACCTGCCCGGGAAAGTTCTCAAGAATGGCACCTGCCACTGGACCGCAGTTTTGTTCCTGAGGCGAATACTTCTCACCGTTCGCGGTGAACACCGACCATACCTGATAAAGGTTGTCATAGTCTCGATAACACTTGTCGAAGCTGTGCTCGTAGACCACCCGGGAGAAAAGCAGAATACTCATCGTCAACCCCAGTCCCAAAGAGACTATTTTAATGATATTCGTCCCTCGCCCTCGCAGCAATGTCTGAATTACATAATGAAGTTCTTTCATCTTATTCGTTTTATGTTATTTTCCTGCTTTTTGTAAAGCAGAAACTATGCCAGAAAAGTAATTGTCTGATTATAAAAGATTAAGCAGAAAGTCCCAAAGGCAACCTGTCTAATAATTAGACACTGTCGTCCAACAATTAGACAGCCGGTGAGACAACCGCTGTCTTATAAGCAATACTGCCAGGCATGCGACCGAAACTTAGTCAAAAAAATATCACAAAATCTTGTCGAATCCTAAAAAATATACATAAACCTGACGTTTGAGGTAGTAGATAACTGAAAATGTACTCTTCATCGTCCTTAATTTTTTTAGGTTCAAAATTAGTCGGTGAAGAATCCTTCGTCGGTACGCAAAACGGGGAGGAACGGCGCAATCTTTTTCCGTAACAGGATTTGTTGCGTGAGTTGTCTGTAACTCACTAATCCTTAACGCCTTGTTCTGCCATTCGCACCCATTTCTTCACCTGTTTGGCGTGGTTACGAACAAGTAACGTAGCGGTGTCTTGATTTGGCTTCGGCAAGGATTAAGGTGGTGTTGGGAATAATTGGCAGCTTTGCTAAATACCTTGTAAATCAAATCTATCACTATATTCTTCCGTATTCCACTTTTTTGTAGTAACTTTGTTCCCTCAAAGCAAAGACGAGTTCAGAGTGAATTCTCTGAGATGGTTCTCTGTTTTTGCAATTAAGGAGATAAAATGAAAATAAAATTCATAAGCCTTGCCAGCGGAAGTAGCGGCAACTGCTATTATATAGGAACAGAAAAATACGGAATACTCATTGACGCAGGCATTGCGGTACGAACCATTAAAAAAGGGCTGAAAGAAGTTGGCATCAGTATGGATATGGTACGTGCCGTATTTGTCACACACGACCATGCCGACCATATTAAGGCGGTAGGCGGATTGGGCGAAAAATTGAATATACCCATTTATACTACTGCACGGATTCACGAAGGCATCAACCGGAGTTATTGCATGACGGAAAAGCTACATTCGTCTGCCCGCAACTTGGAGAAACAGCAACCCATGAAATTAGAAGATTTCACCATCGAATCTTTCGAAGTGCCTCATGACGGCACGGACAATGTGGGCTATTGCATACAAATAGACGGTAAGGTGTTTTCATTCCTTACCGACCTTGGCGAGATTACTCCTACTGCGGCGGAATATATTAAAAAGGCAAATTATCTCATACTGGAAGCCAATTATGATGAAGAGATGTTGCGCATGGGCAGTTATCCTCCCTATCTAAAAGAGCGTATAGCCAGCCGTACGGGGCACATGAGCAACATAGCTACCGCCGAATTTCTTTCGGAAAACATGACGGAGCATTTGCAATACATTTGGCTTTGTCATTTGAGTAAGGACAATAATCATCCGGAATTAGCATACAAAACAGTGGAGTGGAAGTTAAAGGAAAAGGGAGTCGTTGTAGGAAAAGACGTGCAGCTTTGCGCATTGAAGCGCACAACACCTTCCGATTTGTATGAATTTGGATAAAAGCAACCGCTATACCGAGAAACCGCAAAAACATACCGTAAAAACTTGTTTTTTGTTTGGCTGAATAAATTGAAAAGACTACTTTTGCAGCCGAAAAAAAATAAAAACACAGAATGCACTCTTAGCTCAGTTGGTAGAGCAACTGACTCTTAATCAGTGGGTCCAGGGTTCGAATCCCTGAGGGTGTACTACAATTGGGCAAGTTCTCTTTTATCCTCTTTTTCTTTCGTTTTAACATCCACAAACCATAGTTTCCTCTTTTTTTTGTGTATATTTGCGTGAAAAGCTATCGGGTATTCTTTAATGTAGAAACCCTTGCAGAAACCTTAAATTCAAAATATCATGTTACGGAAGATCAGACTAACTTTTGCAATGATTTTCTTTGCACTTATCACCTTATTGTTCCTCGATTTTACAGGGACAGTACACGGATGGTTCGGATGGCTGGCCAAAATTCAGTTCTTGCCCGCCATATTGGCGTTGAACGTAGGAGTGATACTCTTGCTCGTTATTCTCACATGGGTATGCGGACGTATTTATTGCTCTGTCATTTGTCCCTTAGGCGTGCTTCAGGATGTCATGGCATGGCTGGGACGAAAGATTCCAAAACGCAAAAAACTCCCCTACTCTTACTCACCCGCTTTGTCGTGGTTGCGTTACGGTGTGTTAGGGGTATTTGTGGCCGCATTGGCTACCGGCATCGGCTCGTTCGTAGCCTTACTTGCACCTTACAGCTCGTATGGACGCATAGCCAATAATTTACTTCAACCGGTATGGCAATGGGCAAATAACGGATTAGCTTATTTGGCCGAACGCACAGACAGCTATGCCTTTTATGAAACAGAGGTCTGGATAAAGAGCTTGCCTACATTGCTCATTGCGTCTGCTACTTTCGTTTCACTTATCATTCTGGCTGTGCGCAATGGGAGAACCTATTGCAACACAATCTGCCCTGTGGGCACAATATTGGGATTCCTTTCACGATACTCTCTTTTTCGTATCACGATAGATCCGGAAAAATGCAACAAGTGTAGCCTTTGCTCCCGCCGTTGCAAGGCCGCATGTATTGATTTCAAATCATATCGCATAGATTACAGCCGTTGTGTGACGTGTATGGATTGCATCGACACATGCAAGCATGCGGCTATTTCTTATAAGTATCATCCCATAGGCAGCTATCATGCGGTTGAAAATCAAAAAGGAGAAAGCATGGCTGTCACAGCCTCTTCCGCCCCAAAAGCATCTTCGGATGATACAGATAATACTCGTCGCAGCTTTTTCACAGCTACAGCCTTGGTTGCCGCCACCTCTCTCGTGAAAGCTCAAGAGAAGAAAGTCGATGGCGGATTGGCTACTATTGAAGATAAGGCGACTCCCCATCGGAATACGCCCATCACTCCTCCGGGGTCATTGAGCGCGCATAATATGGCGCAGCATTGTACGGCTTGCCAGCTCTGCGTATCCATCTGTCCCAATCAGGTTCTTCACCCTTCTACCGACCTGCTGAAACTGATGCAGCCGGAGATGTCGTATGAACATGGTTATTGCCGGCCGGAATGTACGAGATGTTCTGAAGTATGCCCCGCAGGAGCCATATTACCTATTACCCGGGCGGACAAATCGTCGGTTCAGATAGGGCATGCCGTATGGATAAAGAAGAATTGTATTCCCTTGACGGATGGCGTGGAATGTGGCAATTGTGCCCGTCACTGCCCTGCAGGAGCCATACAAATGGTGCCGAATGTGCCGGAAGATAAAAATTCCACGAAAATACCTGTGATTAATGTTGAACGTTGCATCGGTTGTGGTGCATGCGAGAATCTTTGTCCGGCCCGTCCGTTCACAGCTATCTATGTGGAAGGTCATGAAAGACATCGGATTGTATAATCTTTAGAACTTTTATCATTATGGAAAAGCGTAACAAACATATGAATCGTCGTGATTTCCTAAGAATCGTAGGCATTACGACCGTCAGCTCTACTGCCGCTCTTTACAGTTGCAGCTCTAAAGAAGGAAGCAATAAAGGGAACAAAGCATTGGGAGCTATCCCTACGGATAAAATGACTTATCGAAGCTTCTCGAGTTTGGGAGATGACAAAGTTTCCATCTTGGGATATGGATGTATGCGTTGGCCCACCGTTCCGGCTTCGGATGGCAAGGGCGATATGATAGATCAGGATGCCGTCAATGAATTGGTGGACTATGCCATTGTTCATGGGGTGAATTATTTTGACACTTCTCCGGTATATGTACAGGGATGGAGCGAAAAATCTACGGGAATTGCATTGAAACGCCATCCGCGGGAGTCTTTCCATATAGCAACCAAGCTCTCAAACTTTCATCCCGATACATGGAATCGCGAAAACTCCATTGCAATGTACCGTAAGTCGTTCAAAGAACTGCAAGTAGATTATATCGATTATTACTTGCTGCACATGATTGGAGGTGGAGGAATGGAGCAATTCAAAAAACGCTATATAGATAACGGCATGATTGATTTTCTTGTCAAAGAGCGTGAAGCCGGACGCATTCGTCGTTTGGGATGGTCGTTTCACGGAGATATCAAGGTTTACGACTATGCCTTGCAAATGCACGACCGTGGAGAGGTACATTGGGATTTTGTGCAAATTCAGCTGAATTATATAGACTGGAAACATGCTTCGGGCAGTAACTTCAAAGCCGAGTATCTTTATAACGAATTGGCCAAACGGAATATACCGGTGGTCGTAATGGAACCTCTATTGGGTGGGCGGCTTTCCAAAGTGCCCGATCATATCGTGGCACGGTTAAAGCAACGTGAACCGGACAACAGTGTGGCTTCTTGGGCATTCCGTTATGCCGGTTCGCCTGAAGATGTGCTTACGGTATTGAGTGGGATGACCTATATGGAACATCTGCAAGATAATATACGTACTTACTCGCCATTGGTTTCGTTGACAGACGAAGAAACTCAATTTTTGTATGATACGGCAGATTTAATGATGGAATATCCCACCATTCCATGCAATGACTGCAAGTATTGTATGCCATGTCCGTATGGCATCGATATTCCGGCAATACTGCTTCATTATAACAAATGCGTTAACGAAGAGAATATACCCGATGGCAGCCAGGATAAGAACTATCGGCAAGCGCGTCGGGCATTTCTTGTGGGGTACGACCGAAGCGTACCCAAATTGAGGCAAGCCAACCATTGTATCGGCTGTAATCAATGTTCGCCTCATTGCCCGCAAACAATCGATATTCCCAAGGAGCTGCATCGCATAGATGGATTTGTAGAACAATTGAAACAAACACTATAAGATGAAAAGCATTATTGATATGCTTCATAAAGGAGGATACTCTTGTGTGATGAGAAAAGATAAAGAGATTCGCGCCTTCAGCCGGCGAGGGGTGATGGATTTATACGATTTGTATCAGGCGGACCCTGCGTTTATGCGTGGGGCTGCCATTGCCGACAAGATAATAGGGAAAGGAGCAGCAGCCCTGATTGTGTTGGGAGGCATCAAAAGTGTCTATGCCGATGTTATCAGTAGCCCGGCTGTGAAGTTGCTACACGAATCGGGTGTAAACGTGACTTTTGCCGAAGAAGTGCCTCACATCATAAACCGTTCAGGAACAGGACAATGCCCTTTGGAAGATGCTTGCTGTGGTTTGGAGGCTGTAGAAGACATGTTTCCTGTGATACGGAACTTTATATTCCAAATACGCTCTATCCCCCAATAAAAACAATCTCCCCTCCAGAGTCATCTCTCAAAATTGAGAGATGCTACTGAAGAAGAGAACCCAACACCAGTTTTCATTAAAAATCTGATTTCACAATCAGGGATATCTTCAAGCCTTATGATTATTTACTCTTCTGAATAAATACTTCTTTCATACGAAAATCATCGAAAAAGGGAGATGGAGCCTTAATATATAACTCAAACAAAACAAAACGTTATAAGGACATCTCCCTTAGGAAAAAAGTTCACCTTCACAGGCTTCCTAAAAAAGCAAGATGTACAAATATACCATCCTTGCAAATACCTAATACCTAAATTCTCAATTCTGTTTTTATATAGAGTCTTTTTAGCTTTTGCTCATAACTTATCTTTGGAAACGATTTCTATAGAATACCTTACAAAACTGTTGCAGACATAGGTGTAATCTTCTGCCCCACTTTTTTCTCATATTCTTCCTTTCAAAATCCCTCGCCGCTTTTTCAACTCGTACTATACGTTCATCACATAGGCTGTCTTCATCGCATAAGATGCGATCGTCGATTATATCTACCACCTGTTCGTATGTCAGTAATGGTTTTTTCTGTTTATCCATATTCTGAATAACGGTTGAATAAATCATTGTTTTTTCTGTTGGCAAAGGTAACCTATAGTCCCTATTTATCTTTGCACTCGGTACGCAATAATTGGCATTTATTGCGCATTTTTTGATGGGAACATTTGACTAATATGCGCTTTTCCAAATGGTAAAAAAATGATTTACAGCTGTTTTTGAGATAAAAGAAAAAAGGTCGAGAGATGCGGCTCTTATATACCGCCTATCATTTTTTTATTTGCAATGATAAGGATATTATACACTAACTTTAGGTGTACTCAAAGGAAATACAACCTCAAAAAGGCAGGTAATCTTTGTCATAGCATTCAGCTTCTATTCTCAACCGAGATATTCCTTGTTGCTTTTGCGATACTGCGAAGGTGTCATTTGGAATGTCTGCTTGAATATGCGTGAGAAGTAGGATATCTCCGGAAATCCGCATTTAAAGGCAATATCGCCTATTGACATTTCGGTAGAAGCCAATAAGCGTTTTGATTTGTCCAAACGCATCTGAAGAACATAGCCCGAAGTGCTGAAGCCTGTGATGGCTTTTACCTTGCGATTCAGTTGTGAAAGACTCATATACATGCGGTCTGCCACGATGTCTGAACTTAAATCATGATCGCTTAGCATGGAATAGATAACATCATTCAAGCGCGTCAAAAAGTTCTTGTCATTAAGGCTTAGTTCTACTGCTTGCTTCTTACTTTCGTACATGGCACGTGAATATTTTTCGCGCAACAAGCGGCGTTGCTCCAATAAGTGATGAACACGAATATGCAACTCGTCGGGATTGAAAGGCTTTTGCAGATAAGCATCCGCTCCGGCATCAAGTCCTTCAATACGATCGCTGTCATCATTCCTGGCAGTAATGATAATGATAGGAATGTGATTCAGTAAATCAGACTTACGCACTTCCCTACATAATTCATATCCATCTTTTTCGGGCATCATTAAATCGGTAATTATCAAATCGGGAATAAACTCTTTTGTTTTTTCCAGTCCTTCCTCACCGTCGCGTGCATATAGCAAACGATATTTGTCTTTCAGCAGCCCTCCGATGTAATAAGAGACATCTTCATTATCTTCCACTATCAGCACAAGTGGTAATTCTGTTGATTCGGACGTATCTTGTACTTCAGAAGGTTCGTTCATTTCAATACACCCTGCCATGCAATCTTTTTCGTCCGGCAACTCCTCCGTAGTCCATCTTTTCCAAACGGTACTTCCATGCTTCAGTGGCAGAGAAACGGTGAATGTCGTCTTTTTTCCGGGCAAACTTTCCACATTGATATCGCCCCCCACGCTTTCTACTATCTGTCGCACCAATGGCAGACCTATTCCTGTGCCGATGCCCTCTTTGCTGTTCGCTCCTTGATAGAAAGGGGTGAATATATTAGGTATATCTTCTTCACTGACTCCTATACCAGAATCTATTACACACAAGATGAGTCTATCATCCTTTTGCTTCATGGTTACAAGAATGCTACCTCCTTTTGATGTGTACTTGAAGGCATTGGAAAGCAAGTTACGGGTTATTTTGCAAAAGTATTCGGGAACAAAATCCATCATAATCACTGTTTCGGCAGGAACAAAACGCAGGTCTATCTGTTTTTGACGCGAATAGGCACGATAGTTCTCCATAATCATACGCATGTAGGTCACCGAATCACCATGACGCCATTCCGGGGTACCTAATTCTGATTTTATTTTAGAGATGTCCAAAAGTTGATTCACCAGCTCAAGCAGACTTTTGCCCTGACGTACAATGGTGGCCAATCCCTGTTTATTCTCTTCCGCGGTGAGTTCCCCTTTCTGCAGTTGCTCCGACAATCCTAATATCACGGTCAGAGGTGTGCGAAATTCGTGGGTAATGTTGATGAAGAAGCTATTGCGTACGTTTTCCATGCGACGCATCACTCGCTGACTACGCGATTTCATACGCAAAGCATACCACAGGAAGCCAAACGCCACCAGCACAATGAACAAGAAGAACAACGTACTATTCAGGAGAATGGTCTTTGTACGCTGTTCTATACGATAGCCTTCATGAATGGACAGCAACTCTCTGGTATTCTTTTCTCGCTCATACTCGATGCGCAAATTCAGTATATGGCTCTGGCTTTTGGAGTTTTTTATGCTATCGGCATAGGTTCTGTTCAGAATGTAGCTATCCAATGCACGGCGACAGTCTCCGATTTGTTCATAATAAAGATAATTCAACAAATATACTCCGGACAGATGTTCCCATGAATGCATCTCTTTGGCTGCTTTTTCGGCACGCTCTAAGTAAACTAATGCGGCAGACGGATTTTTCTTTGACAGATTTACTCGCGCCAATGCCAGGCAAGCTTCCAGCCAATGATATATATCACTCTTGTCCACCATCAGATTGTAAGCGTTGCGGTATTCGCGCAAAGCGTCGTCCCATCGCTTTTCTTTTTCGAATAAACGTCCGAAATGATTGTGGCAAAGCGAAATTCCTACAATGGATTTAGCCATGCGGTTACACTCCATTGAATACTGATAATAGACCAATGCGGAGTCCAGCATTCCTTTTTGCTCAAAAATATACCCCAAATTGGCATAGTTCATGGCCTGACCCAGTTTACTGTCCAGTTTCTTTTCTTCAGCCAATGCTACCCGAAAAATACTGTCTGCCGTATCTCGATTATCTAATGTCAGATGTATGTTTCCAATGCCACTTAATGTGATAACTCTATTCTTTCTGGCTTGGGCACTGCTTTTATCTTTAAATTGCTCGCATAGCAATAACGCATGGTAATGATAAGTGGATGCCTCATCCAAAATACCTAAACGGCGGAAGTTTGTACCAATATTATTCAAGGCCCGTACTATTGCAAATGTATCTTTAAGATGCATTGCTATTTGTAATTCTTTGCGATGGCATTCGATGGCTTCATTGAAACGTGCTTGCTCGCGATAGCGCACACCTTGTATCTCAAAACTATCTATATCTGCATGTTCTTGAGCTATGAGACCAGACACATTGGTATCCCGGCACGAAAATAACAATAAGCATGTCATAGCAAGAATGGTTAGTTGATATACAGTCTTTTTCCTCATAGCACAATCGGAAATGAAATCAAAAGTGATTATTATAAGAGAACGTTGCAAATATATATATATTTTAATAATTTATATCCTGTCTGATAGTTTATTTGTAACTTTTCATTTAAATTCACAACGAAGCAACGTCTTTTTCTATATCAGTACACATATTATAGTATGTCTTTAACTTGAATCTACGTAACTCGGCAATCGTACCAATCGCCTTCTTTCTCATTCATGACAACGACCCATTTGTCACCAAATGACTGGCTTCTATCTGTTTGACAGCATTTGCTCTGATGTATATTGTAAGGTCGGAAAAATATACGGCAGACAGTTGCTCGAAAAACTGATATATCAAAAAAAAGGAACAAACAAATATTTTTTTCAATATTTATATGCTTTTCTTGTAAAAAAACATATATTTGCAGATGTTTAATAAAGTTGTTTCAGAGACCTATAAATAAAATATTATTAAACTAAAAAAAGAATGATTATGAGAAAAATTAATTTCAAGATGGCTGCCACCGTAATGGTTTGTGGAGCTTTCCTTCTGAGTTCCTGCATCGGCTCTTTTGCTTTGCACGGTAAATTGGTGAATTGGAACCAAAACATCAGCAACAAGTTTGTGAACGAATTGGTTTTCCTTGCGTTCAACATTGTTCCGGTATATGGTGTATGTTATGTAGCCGATGCCTTGGTTATCAACTCCATTGAATTTTGGAGCGGCAGCAATCCCATAGCCAGTGTAGGCGATGTGAAAAAGGTGAAAGGTGAAAACGGCAATTATTTAGTTCAGACTCTTGAAAATGGTTACTCTATCACCAAAGAAGGTGAAAGCACTTCTATGGAGTTGATTTACAACAAAGAATTAAATACATGGAATGTTGTAGCCGAAGGTGTCAGCACCGAACTTTTGCAAATGAATAATGACGGTACCGCACAAATCACTCTTCCCAACGGAGAAGAAATGACGGTAACATTAGACGCCAATGGCATGGCGGCTGCTCGCCAGGCAACAATGGTTAATACCTATTATGCGGCAAGATAATTGAAGGCATGAATAAGAGAGTGAAAAAACAAAAGGGCTCTCATTCAAGTACGGATTTCACGACCGACATCTGTAGGAAAAATTGCTTGTATCCGTAGAGATTTCTATCGCTATCGGGAAGAAAATTTGCTGATAGTGTCAGTCTTGTGATTCGTAAGACAAAAACAAATCAGTCGACTAAAATAAAAATCAGTCGACTGATTTTTATTTTAATCGATTGATTTCTCAGAGCAAGATGATTGGCAAGACTGACGCATTAGCCTCTTCCCATCCTCTAATTTATTAAAAAACTATACATCCGCTTGCTTTCGAATCCAACTATATTTGTACCTTTGCATATTATTTCTAAAAAAAATGACAGAGAACAAAGGGCACATGCAGCGATACGCAATGTTATTCGGCACCTATATAGGAGTGTATTGGATATTGAAATTCATACTCTTCCCCATAGGCTTGACTGTTCCATTTTTGGCTCTCCTCTTCATGGGACTTACGATTTGTGTCCCTTTCATGGGATACTATTATGTACGGATGTATCGTAACATGGCATGCAGAGGCAGCATCAGTTTTCTGCACGCATGGGTATTCACCGTCTTCATGTACATGTTCGCCGCCCTGCTTACAGCTGTAGCACATTATATCTATTTCCGTTTCATTGACGATGGCTATATCATCACTACCTGTGAAGCCATGATTGACATGCTTGCACAAAGCACTACGCCGGGAATGGAAGGGTATATATCCACATATCGGGAAGCATTAGATGCCGCCCGACTATTTACGCCCATAGACATCACGATGCAGTTGGTGTCATGGAATGTCTTTATAGGATCGATTTTGGCTTTTCCTACTTCTTTGTTCGTGATGAGACGGAAGAGAAAAGACGAACAGGGAAGATGATAATGAAACCTAAGTGTCAATGACGCTTCAACCGTAAATCGTTAATAGCAAAATAAGGGAAAAATGGATATTTCAGTTGTCATACCACTATACAACGAGGAGGAGTCCCTCCCGGAATTGTTCGCATGGATTGAACGAGTGATGAAAGCCAACGGCTTTTCGTATGAAGTGATTTTTGTGAACGACGGAAGCACCGACCGGTCTTGGCAAGTAATAGAACACCTGCAGGCACAGATGCCGGACAGGATAAGAGGCATCAAGTTTCGCCGTAACTACGGGAAATCTCCGGCACTGTTCTGCGGCTTCGAGCAAGCACAAGGAGATGTAGTGATTACAATGGATGCAGACTTACAGGACAGCCCCGACGAAATACCCGGCCTCTACCGGATGATTACGCAAGACGGATATGACCTTGTGTCCGGCTGGAAACAGAAGCGATATGACCCCCTATCGAAAACACTGCCCACCAAACTCTTCAACGCTACCGCGCGCAAAGTGTCGGGCATCAAAAATCTGCACGACTTCAATTGCGGACTGAAAGCATACCGCAAGGATGTGGTAAAGAACATAGAGGTGTACGGCGAAATGCATCGCTATATCCCCTATTTGGCGAAGAATGCCGGCTATGGGAAAATCGGCGAGAAAGTGGTGCGGCATCAGGCAAGGAAATACGGGAACACAAAATTCGGGCTGAACCGTTTTGTAAACGGATACCTGGATTTACTTTCCCTTTGGTTTCTCTCCGCGTTCGGAGTAAAACCGATGCACTTCTTCGGTTTGATAGGGTCGCTGATGTTCATTTTCGGATTCATTGCCGTCATCATCGTAGGCATCGGCAAGCTATATTATATGCACAACGGCATGCCCTACCGCCTCGTGACAGAATCGCCTTATTTCTACCTGTCGCTGACATCGATGGTCATCGGCACACAGCTTTTTGTAGCGGGATTCCTCGGGGAGTTGATTTCACGCAATGCCCCGGAACGCAATAAGTATCAAATAGAGAAAACGATTTAACGATGAAAAACTTAATCAGATTTATAATATTCGGCTGCATCTGCTGCCCTTTGCTTACTGCTGTGCTTGCCTGTTCGGAAGAGGCCGATTGCTCCATGACGGCACGCGGCATGGTGAAATGTTATCTATACAAGATGGACAAAGCCGCCCAAACTGCGCAAAACGATACGCTCGACTCCTTGACAGTAACAGCCTATGGTACAGATTCCATCATCATCAATAATCAGAAAAATGTACACGAAATCTCGTTACCCTTAAGATATACGGCAGACTCCACCAAACTGATATTCAAATACAGCAAGATAAAAAGAGATACCGTGGTCATCCGCCATACCAATACCCCCTATTTTCTGTCAATGGATTGCGGCTATCAGATGAAGCAGGCTATCACAAAAGTACGTTACACCCGCACATCCCTCGACTCAATCTCTATAGCAAACCATGAAGCCGGCATCTATGGAAAGGAAAATCTTAAATTATTCTATTAGCCTTGTATTCTGCCTGCTGACGGCTTTCCCGCTATGGGCGCAGAACCCACCGGCTCCGCCTAAAGGAAACACTCTGAAGAAAGAAAAAAAGGAGAAAAGGGAAGAGACACAATATCCGTTCTATAACGGCATATCCGTGGGGATGGAGCTATGGGGACTTGGCAACTCCGCCCTCGGAGGAGATTTTTCAAGCTCCGAGATTTCAGCGGACGTCAACCTTAGAAACCGGTTCTTTCCGATTCTCGAACTGGGTTATGGAAGTACCGACTCTTGGAGCGAAAAAGGAATACATTATAAAAGCAACGCTCCATACTTCCGCATAGGAATGGATTACAACATGCTATACAAGAAAAAACACGGGCACATGTTGCTTGTAGGCTTGCGCTACGGAGCAAGCAGTTTCAAGTACGACATAGCGGCATCGAAGCTGGACGACCCTGTTTATGGCGGCACAGTGGGCAATCCTAATCTGGAAGACGGCATTTGGGGAGGCAGTCTGCCTTACGAATATAAAGACATGAGGAGCTCCATGCAATGGACCGAATTCTGTGTAGGAATCAGAGCGCACGTATGGAAATCCTTCTATATGGGATGGTCCTTGCGTTTCAAATTCAAATTATCCGCCACCCCCGATGAGCATGGCGACCCGTGGTATGTGCCCGGCTTCGGCAAATACAACTCCAATACAATGGGAGTAACTTATACGATAACTTATAAATTGCCTCTTTAGGACTTATGACAGGATTAGAAATCTGGCTATTGGCTATAGGGCTTGCAATGGATTGCTTTGTAGTTTCTATAGCCAGCGGAATCATATTGAAACGCACCAGATTGAAGCCCATGCTGATCATGGCATTCTTCTTCGGCTTCTTTCAGGCACTCATGCCACTGCTCGGATGGATGGGAACCGGCTTTTTCAGCCATCTGATAGAGAGTATAGACCATTGGATTGCTTTCGGAATTCTGTTTTTCTTGGGAGGAAGAATGATAAAAGAATCTTTTAAAGATGAAACCTGCAAACACGAGTATGACCCCACCAGCCTGAAAGTGATAGTGACATTGGCTTTGGCAACAAGTATCGACGCCTTGGCAGTAGGCATTTCGTTCGCTCTGCTGAACATCAAAAGTTTCCGGACACTGCTACCCTCCATCGGCATCATAGGTTTTGTCTCGTTCGCATTGTCAATGGCCGGTTTGATGTTCGGCATCCGCTTCGGTTGCGGCATAGCCCGCAGGTTGCATGCCGAGTTATGGGGCGGCCTCATTCTCATTGCCATCGGCACAAAGATTCTGATTGAACATTTGTTTTTCACTTAAGGATATCTTCAAACAACTACAGCTATGGACAAGAAAGTACAACGGAATTTCTTATGGATTGTTCTGCTATTGATGGGCACCATATGGATATTGGCACGCCATAACCGCCCCACCCCTTCTTATCAGACCGACAACGGACTGATATTCGGGACAGTATATAAGGTCACCTATCAACACGACCGTAATATGAAAGCAGAAATAGAAGCGGAACTGAAACGCTTTGACGGTTCGCTGTCGCCATTCAACGATACGGCAATCATCACCCGTATCAACCGGAACGAAGATATTGTGGCCGACAGTTTCTTTGTTAAAGTGTTCCATCGCAGCATGGAAATATCCAAAGAAACCAACGGAGCTTTCGACATCACCGTCGCTCCACTGGCCAATGCATGGGGGTTCGGCTTCAAGAAAGGAACGTTCCCCGATTCTGCCATGATAGACAGCCTGTTGGAAATCACGGGATATGACAAAGTAAAACTATCCACCGAAGGGAAAGTAATCAAGCAAGACCCGCGCATCATGCTTTCGTGCAGCGCCGTGGCCAAAGGTTATGCGGTAGATGTCGTCGCCCACCTGCTGGAGAAAAACGGAATCGGCAACTTCATGGTCGATATCGGCGGAGAGGTGGTTGTCCGTGGAAAGAATCCGCAGGACGGGCTATGGCGTATCGGCATAAACAAACCGGTAGATGATTCGCTGGCCGTAAACCAAGAATTGCAAACCATACTGAAAGTTAGCAATTTAGGCATGGCCACTTCGGGTAACTACCGCAACTACTATTATAAAGACGGGAAAAAGTATGCGCATACCATCGACCCGCGTACCGGCTACCCTGTGCAACACAACATCTTGTCGGCAACAGTCATTGCCAAAGATTGTATGAGCGCAGACGCTTATGCCACAGCATTCATGGTGATGGGACTGGAAGAAGCGGAACGCTTTGCCGATATGCGGCCCGACATTGATGCATGCTTTATATACATGGACAAAAACGGCAAACCGAGAATGTTCCTGACCGAAGGAATGAAGAAGTATATGTGAGTTTGAAGGAGGAAACATCAAGGATGTAGATTGAAGTTCCTGACCGAAGGAATGAAGAAGTATATGTGAGGCTTACAGGGGCACCCCTAAAATGCAAAAAGATTTTTCGTTCACCTCGAATTTAAGTCTTATCTTTATCCGCCGTAACGCAATAAGAACGGGAAGGCGATGGGTACATCGCCAACCGTCATAATACCTTATATATATAAAAAAGATGAAACAAGCTAAGATAATCGTTGCCGGCATAGGGCCGGGCAGCGAGGCGGACATTACGCCCGCGGTGACGGCCGCCCTGCACGAGGCGGACGTGGTGGTGGGGTACAAATATTACTTCCGGTTTGTGACCCCGCACCTCCGCCCGGAGACGGAGTGCATAGACACGGGCATGAAGCGCGAACGCGCACGCGCCGAGCAGGCCTTCGAACTGGCGGAGCAGGGCAAGACGGTGTGCGTCATCAGTTCCGGCGACGCGGGCATCTACGGCATGACGCCCCTGATTTACGAGATGAAACGCGAACGGGGCAGCCGGGTGGAAGTGGTGTCGTTGCCGGGCATCAGCGCCTTCCAGAAGGCGGCGTCGCTGCTGGGCGCCCCCGTGGGGCACGACTTCTGCGTCGTCTCCCTCTCCGACCTGATGACGCCGTGGGAGCGCATCGAAAGGCGCATCCGAGCGGCGGCGACGGCGGACTTTGTGACGGCCGTCTATAACCCCAGAAGCGAGGGGCGATACTGGCAACTCCACCGCCTGAAAGAGCTTTTCCTGACGGAAGGCCGCTCGCCCGAGACGCCCGTGGGCTATGTCCGTCAGGCGGGACGCCCCGAACAGGAGGTGCACCTCACCACGCTGGGCGCCTTCAATCCCGAAGAGGCGGACATGTTTACCGTGATACTGATAGGCAATTCGCAGTCGTACGCCTGGGACGGCTCTTTCATCACTCCGCGGGGCTATTATCCGCAGGAAGACGGAAAGGAGAGTGAAGAGCCCGCGAACAAGGGGCAGGACATCATGATTCGCAGCTTCCGCACCATCGAGAAAGAACTGAAGAACAAAGAGATGGCGCCGGACCACAAATGGGCGTTGCTGCACGCCATACACACCACGGCGGACTTCGAGATGGAGCATCTGCTACGTACCGACGAGGGGGCTGTGGCATCGCTCTACCAAGACATCGAGGCGGGAAAGATAAAGACCATCGTGACGGACGTGACCATGGCTGCCAGCGGCATCCGCAAGGGGGCTTTGCAACGGCTGGGCATCGAGGTGAAGTGCTATTTGGGCGACCCTCGCGCGGTGGCAACGGCTGCTGAGAAAGGCATCACGCGTGCCCAGGCAGGCATCCGTCTGGCCGCAGACGAGCATCCGGACGCCCTGTTCGTGTTCGGCAACGCGCCGACGGCGCTGATGGAGCTTTGCGAGCTGATACGGAAGGGCAAGGCGCATCCGGCGGGCATCATCGCCGCTCCGGTAGGCTTCGTGCACGTGCAGGAGTCCAAACACATGGTGAAGCCTTTCGTGCACATCCCCAAGATTATTGTCGAAGGACGCAAAGGCGGAAGCAACCTCGCGGCCACGCTGGTCAACTCCGTGCTGTGCTACAACGACGCGGAACAGTTAAGGCCGGGAAGAGACGTCTGAGGACCTCTGCCCGCATCCCCAAACAGTAGATTGGTATGGAACGAAACTTTATCATCATAGGAATGGACGACAGCCGGGAGCCCTTCTTCACGCCCGAAGCACAAGCGTGGATACGGCAGGGAAAAGTGTTCTCGGGCGGCCTGCGCCATAAGGAGATTGTGGAAGACTTGTTGCCCGCGCAAGCCGAATGGATTTCCATCACCGCCCCGCTGGAGGATGTGTTCGCGCAATACGAGGAGGCCTTCGCCCGATGGAGAAATGCGCTTTCAGACCGTTTCATCGTTGTATTCGCTTCGGGCGACCCGCTCTTCTTCGGCTTTGCCAATACCGTCAGGCGGAAGCTTCCCGAAGCAGGCATCCGCCTTTATCCGGCATTCAACTCCCTGCAGACACTGGCGCATCGGCTCGTCATGCCGTACGATGACATGCGCACGGTCTCGCTTACGGGGCGTCCGTGGCAAGAGTTCGACCGCGCACTGATGGAGCGTGCTCCCAAGATAGGCGTCCTTACCGACCGCGAGCATACTCCGTCGGCCATCGCCGCCCGCATGCTGGAGTACAGCTATTCTTATTACACCATGTACGTAGGCGAACACCTCGGGCATCCCGAAAAGGAGCGTGTGCGCAGGTTCTCTCTTGAGGAAGCCGTGCAAGAGACGTTCCGGCATCCCAACAACCTGCTGCTGCACTGCACCGGAACTGCCGGCTCTTCGATGGTAAGTACGCCCCTTCCTCCCCGCCCCTTCGGCATTCCGGACGAAGCCTTCGCACACCTTGACGGGCGCGCCCGGATGATAACCAAAGCCCCCATCCGCCTGCTCACCTTGCAGGCGCTAGAGCTGAATCGCCGGCGCGTGTTCTGGGACATCGGTTTCTGTACGGGTTCTGTCTCCATCGAAGCCCGATTGCAGTTTCCCCACCTCACGGTCGTTTCCTTCGAGATACGCCCCGAGGGCGAAGCGCTGATGAAGACAAATAGCCGTCGTTTCGGCGCTCCGGGCATTACGGCAATGACAGGCGACTTTCTGCAAACCGAAACCGCCTCTCTGCCCCGCCCCGATGCCGCGTTCATCGGCGGGCACGGCGGACATCTGGATGAAATGACAGGCAAACTGAAGGAGGTGTTACTGCCCGGGGGATGCATCGTATTCAATTCTGTGTCCGCAGAAAGCAAGGAGGCATTCAGCCAAGCCGTAAAAAGGCACGGAATGTTGCTCCAACCTTCCATCCGCATCACGCTGAACGAATATAATCCCATAGAAATAATGAAAGCCACGCTTTCTTAGAATAAATATCATTCATGATGAAAATAGCCATTATCCTGATTTCCGAAGCCGGTCTGCATGTGGCCCGAACGCTGCTCGCTGAACTTCCCGCATCCGGGGTTTTCACCCTCAGGCACGAAGAAGGATGTACTCATATAGATTCTGCCGCCGACTTTACGGCCGAAAACTTCAGCCGCTACGACGCTTTTATCTTTATCGGCGCCATGGGCATCTGCATCCGTTCCATCGCCCCCTGCATCAAAGACAAATATACCGACCCCGCCGTATTGTGCATAGACAGTACGGGCAAGTACGTGGTTTCCGTTCTTTCCGGACACATCGGAGGAGCCAACGAACTGACTATGGAAGCGGCAGGCATCCTCGGAGCCGAACCGGTGGTGACTACACAAAGCGACCGTACCGGATTGTGGGCGCTCGATACCCTGCCGCAACGGTTCGGCTGGACTCCCGTAGTCATTGCGCCCGTCTCTTCCTCTTCTGTTCCGCCATCCACCCTCCCCTCCGGCGAAAAAGAAAGAGTGAGCATGAACAGGCACATCAGTCTCTTTGTCTCGGGCAGACCCACAGCCCTGCTGCTCACCGTGCGCGATGAAGGCACTGACCGGATGGAGGCTCACCTGCCGTCGCACGTAACGGTGTTTTATCGTCCGGAAGACATCGAGCCATCGCGCTTCGAACTGATTCTGTGCGTATCTCCCCAGGTGCCCCGTTTCACGGAAACGCCCATGATATGCTACGTGCCCCGTGCGGTACACCTCGGCATCGGCCTTGCCCGGCAAGCCGGCCCGACGCAGGAAGTGCTGAGGGCCATAGAAGAAACGCTGAAAGAGCAAGGCATACTGCCCGCCTCCATCGCTTCCATCTCCACCATCGACGCCAAGAGCGAAGAGCCGGTGGTGAAAGCCTTACAGAAGGAATATACGGTGAACTTCCATACAGCCGAAGAACTGGCGTCGATAGAAGTCCCCCACCCCAGCCCTACCGTGATGAAGCACATGGGCACAGCCAGTGTCTGTGAAGCCGCCGCACTGCTGACGGCAGCAAACTCCCAATTACTGCTGCCTAAGGTGAAAGGAGCAAACTATACCGTAGCCGCCGCCATCGACGGCGGCATGATGCGCCGGGGGCATATAGAAATTATAGGAGCCGGACCGGGCGACCCCGAACTGATATCCGTGCGCGGACACCGATTACTGGAGAAAGCCGACCTCATTTTATATGCCGGCAGTCTCGTGCCTCGCCAGCTGACGCACTGCGCTAAACCGGGCGCCACCGTGCTCAGTTCGGCTTCCATGGATTTGGAAGAACAATTCCGGGTGATGAAGACCTTCTATGACAAAGGCTGCTTCATCGTACGCTTACATACGGGAGACCCCTGCATTTACGGTGCCATTCAGGAACAGATGAATTACTTTGACCGACACGGCATGAGCTATCACATCACTCCCGGCATTTCCTCGTTTCAGGCTGCTGCTGCTGCCTTGCGGTCGCAATTCACCATTCCGGAGAAGGTGCAGAGCATCATCCTGACCCGTGGCGAAGGACGCACTCCCATGCCCGAACGGGAAAAACTGCACCTTATGGCACGTTCGCAAAGCACCATGTGCATCTTTCTCAGTGCCGGCATTGCCGATCAGGTGCAGGAAGAGCTGCTTCAGGAATATCCTGAAAACACGCCCGTGGCCGTCTGCTACCACCTGACGTGGAAAGACGAGCGGATTTTCCGCGGCGAACTGAAAGACCTTGCCCGGATAGTGAAAGAGAATAAGCTGACGCTGACCACGATGATTGTAGTGGGTGAAGCCATCGGCAACCGCGAAGGACTGTCACGCCTCTATGCGCACGAGTTCAAGCATTTATTCAGGAAATAACGTAGCACATTATGATATTGATATTTGGCGGAACAACCGAAGGACGCATCTCCGTCCAAACGCTCGAAGAGGCCGGGAAACCTTTCTACTACTCTACAAAAGGAGATGAGCAGGAAGTGTTCCTGCACAACGGCATCCGTCTGCAAGGAGCCATGGATGCGGGGCAGGCCATTGCATTCTGCCACCGCCACGACATCAGACTGATAGTGGATGCGGCACATCCCTTTGCCACCCAGCTGCACCACACGCTAGAGCAAGTCTCATCGGAGACAGGTATTCCCGTCATCCGTTTTGAACGCATCTTTCCCGAACGGGATGAGGAGCACATCACTTGGTGCAGGGATTACGACGATGCCATACAGCGGATAGAGGCAGAAAACATTGCTACCTTACTCGTACTTACCGGTGTGCAAACCATCGGAAAGCTGAAACCGCTTTGGCAGAACAACAAGTGCTACTTCCGTATTCTCGACCGCGACAGCTCGCGCCGGCTTGCCCGTGAACAAGGTTTTCCTGCGGAACGTCTCTTCTACTATCGTCAGGGGGGAGACGAACGCATCTTGCTGCAACAACTGCGCCCCGAAGCCATCCTCACCAAAGAGAGCGGAATGTCAGGCGGATTCGACGAGAAGGTGGCAGCCGCCCGCCAACTGGGCATACGCATCTTCGCCCTTTGCCGCCCCGATACGTCTCGCAGGTTTATCTGTGTGAACGGTGAACACGGGCTGCGCCGCATGGTCGAGAAGCTTCTGCCCGATTTCTTCCCCCTGCACAGCGGACTGACCACCGGCACATGTGCCACCGCTGCGGCTGTGGCTGCCGCATGGGATCTCTTCAACAGCAACTCCGCAGAGCGCCCGGAAGAGTTTCCGGTGGTATTGCCCAACGGAGAAACCATTTATGTGCCCGTGCAACCTCAAGAAGATACCCCCCGGCCGGTATTGCAGGACGACGGGGAAAGTTACCGCGGAATAAGCGCCACCGTCATCAAGGATGCCGGCGACGACCCCGACATCACCGACGGGATGAAGATTGTGGCACATGTGGCCGCACCCTCCTGCATGACCGACGCTTTGCGGGAAGAGACTGCTCGAGAAGCTCCCCGCATCATCATCCGCGGCGGAGAAGGCGTAGGCACCGTCACCCTGCCGGGCTTGGGACTGGAGCCGGGCGCACCTGCCATCAACAATACGCCGCGCGAAATGATAAAGCAGAACGTCCGGCTCTGCCTTGAGCGTCTTCATTTAGCCGAACCGTCTCTTCCTTTGGTCGTCACCGTTTCCATTCCCGGAGGAGAAGAGATAGCCCGACGCACCTTCAATCCGCGCCTCGGCATCGAGGGGGGCATCTCCGTCATCGGCACGTCGGGCATCGTGAAGCCATTCTCTTCGGAAGCCTTCGTCAACTCCATTCGCAAATCGATGGAAGTGGCCAAGGCAACGAAGAGTCCGCTCATCGTCATCAGCTCCGGTGCAAAGAGCGAGCGGCACATCAAAGCCCGCTATCCCGACCTCCCGCCCCAAGCCTTTGTACATTACGGCAACTTCATCGGCGAGACTCTGAAAATAGCGGACGAGAAAGAGGTGGCCCGCGTCGTCCTCGGCGTGATGATAGGCAAGGCAGTGAAACTGGCAGAGGGGAATCCGGACACCCACAGCAAGAAAGTGACCATGAACAAGGCGTTCATTCAAGACATTGCCCGCCGGGCCGGATGCGGAAGCGAAACCCTGGCCGCCATCGGGCAAATGACGCTGGCACGCGAACTGTGGGACATCATACCGAAAGACGTCTTGAAAGAGTTCGGCAGGATACTGGTGGAGCATTGTCATCGGTATTGCGCCCCGCTGTTGCCGAACGGAGAACTGACCGTATTACTTATAAACGAAAACGGTGAGATTTACTCATGAAGAACCGGAATAAGTCCTACCGCCAAGCATCAGGTAAACACTTGGAATATCCCTAATTATTACCAAGTTTGCTTTTGCGCTAAAAACATGCAATAGTAATCAATAATTGATTATCTTTGCACCAAAATCGCACAATATGACAATAAGAGAATGGATTCGATACAGAGAAATCGGTGGCTTCCCTACCTTTTCGGTCGAGGATGTAAGGCTGGCATTTCCTGCTTATTCGGGGCAGGTCATCAGGAATGAACTTTTCCGGTTGTCATTACAAGGCATTCTATATTCTGCATACAGAGGATTTTATGTAATCATTCCTCCACATTATGCAGCTAAAAGGATAGTCCCTCCATTATACTACATCGAGCAACTGATGTCATATCTAAACAAGCCATATTATATAAGCCTGTTGAATGCGGCAGAAATTTTAGGCGCGGCCCATCAGCGTCCGCAAACGGTATCTGTGACAACTGTAGAGCCAAAGCCATCCGTTTCATCGACAAAGAATAATTCTCTTGTCTGGGTATATCGTAAGGAGATTCCCTCCGATTTTCTGCTGTCCAAGAATTCCGAAACCGGAGTCATTCATTATTCAAATGCGGAATTAACATCCATAGACATAGTGCAATATGAGCAACATATCGGAGGACTTTCGAGGGCTGCGACCATTCTGGATGAATTGACGGACAAAATGGATTTTCGAGGAGCTTCCGAGAAACTGTTCAATTATACTTCAATTGCTACCATACAACGATTGGGATACATCCTGGAGAAGGTATTGGGCCGGGATGAGATTGCCGAAATAGTATATACGGAATTAAAATTATATGCGAAGCGTTTCAGATTTGTTCCGCTGAGTACACACAGACCTGATGCCGATGCGGAAAAGGACACCCGTTGGAAAGTAAATATTAATACGATAATAGAAACAGACGAAATATGATAAACAGAACAGCCATTACCCAATGGAACCGGGTCGTCCCTTGGAATGACAATGCCCAGGTTGAACAAGATCTTATCATATCTCGTGCATTGGTCGCCATTTTCAATGATGAATTTCTTGCTTCGCAGCTGGCATTCAGAGGGGGTACTGCACTCCATAAACTATATCTGAAGCCGCAACCCAGATATAGTGAGGATATTGATTTGGTACAGATCTCACCGGGACCGATTAAATCGATAATGTCCAGATTAGGCGAAGTTTTGGATTTCTTGCCGGATCGGGTAACAAAACAGAAACGATACAACAACACGATGTTGTTCCGTATGGAATCGGAAATTCCCCCGACAATTCCCCTGCGACTGAAAATCGAGATAAACTGTTTTGAGCATTTCAATGAACTTGGCTTGATTAGAATCCCTTTTGAAATGACAAACAGCTGGTTTTCGGGAAAAAGCGAGATAACGACATATCACCTGAATGAGTTACTCGGGACAAAACTCAGAGCTTTGTATCAAAGGAAGAAAGGGCGTGATCTTTTCGATTTATATGCAGCTTTATCGGAAGCCACAGTGGATACGAACGAAATTCTGCGCTGCTACAATCGCTATATGGCGTTTGCCGTAAAACAACCGCCAACGCATAAGCAATTCATCCATAATATGGAAGAGAAAATGTCTGATGCCGATTTCCTGGGCGATACGAAAAACCTGCTTCGCCCGGAAAGGCCGTTTGACCCTCAAACGGCATATGGACTTGTACGCTTACAATTGATAGATAAATTAAAAGAATGAAGAAGACAATCGCAATCCTCTGCATGGCGGTCGTTGCATCGGGCTGCCCGGCGCAAAGCCTCCTGTCTTTCTATGCCAAGGCAGGGATAGGAACGTCGCGCTTCCACGGGAAAGGCGCGAACAGCGAAACGAAGATAGCCTGCAAAGCTGGCATCGGTGCGGAATATACCCTGAACAGGACATGGGTGATGCAGTCGGCATTGGAGTTTGTTTCTATTGGCGGACAAGATGAGATAGGACATATACATGACGCCCGGATGAACGAGCTGTATCTGCAAGTGCCGGTCACTTTGGCAGCCCGCCTCCACTTGGACAAGAACTATCATGCCTCCTTGGCTGCGGGGCCATATGCAGCCATCGGCGTGGGCGGTAAAACATCGGGCGAAATATACAATCCCAGCAGCAGTCGTCCCGCCTCTCGTTTCAAGGCAGATACTTTCGGCAAGATGATAGACGGCAAGATAGGTAATAATCGTTTCGATGCCGGTATTGTTGTAAACATCGCTCTTGAATACAAAAGATTCGAGTTCGGTGCGGAAGCGCAGGTGGGGCTGGTGACGGTGAACAGGCAGATGAACCGGCTGCCGGAACTGTCGGGAGCAAGGGAATACCTGCCCAAGAACTTCGCTTCTTTCTTCACGTTAGGATACCGGTTTCGGTAAGCGGTGACCGGCGACAGTCATGCGCATCGACTGACGGTAGTCAGCACCGGTGACCGGCGGCAGGCATGCGTACCGACTGACGGCAATCAGCACCACCGACCGGCGACGGGCACCGTTTAACTGCAGATGATAACTGCAAAACCTAAGAAGAGTCGTACCAAGCGCTGTTTCGAGCAATGGTACGACTCTTTCTTTTTGGGCCTTTAAGGAGGTTCAGGTTTCAAACCGGGAAGCGGGCTGAAGCGAGTTTTCTCCGGCCACGCTGCCTGTAACGCTGTTCCCGCCGGAAAGGGAGAGGAGCGCGGGGAACTCCGACCGAGGCCGCACTGCAACTCCGACCGAAGCCGCACGGCAACTCCGGCGCGAGGGTGCCTTAGTCCGCCTCGGCTTCTCCGCCCGTGATGACTGTGCTGCCTGTCCAGTCGGCCACGGTCACTTCGCCCGGCTCGAGTTTCTCCTTGCCCACGGTGAGGTTAAAGGTGTAGCTCTTGCCCTTATCAGGCGTATAATCCCGCAGCTTGGCGGTCATCGTCTTGTCGCCTACGGTAAGGGAAACCGTATGGTCCGAAGCATTATCGGGAACAAGCACCGTGTAGGTGCTGCCCGCCTTGCCCCGGCCCTCGGCATAGGGTGTGTATGTTACCAGAGGGCCGCTTGAGCCTATCTTGTTAAGGAACCTGACGTTATCCACCTTGGTTCCGGCAGGAAATTCGGAGTTGAAGCCGGCTATCTTGACAATGAAGCGTGCCATCCAGCGTTGCATCGTAAAGTGCAACGCGTCTTTCGTCTTTGCTTGGTGATTAAGATCCCCTACCATTAGGTCTGCTTTAGCGATGTTTTCTTCAGTACTCTGGTCTGTTTGATAATCATATGGCGCCCCACTTATATGTACCGAGCCCCATTCGGCGGGATAAAAGGCTCTGAAATCCTCCTGGTCTCTTTTCCAAAGGAGGTACTCGCCGTCTCTGGGCTTCCAGGCAGTGCCATCGAAACGATAGGTGGCATGCTGGTCGCTGTTGGGAGCGTACACTAAGATTTCGTCTCCCGCCTTGAACTTGGTTTGCTCCTCCCCCGTGCCTGTCGGCATGGAGCGGGTGGCGGCAAACGGGTTGGCTATACCGGCCGTAATCCGCACGGCATTTTCGGGAACTTGGTCTGCCTGTGGCCGGTCAAATTCGTTGTTGCAGGCGGTCAGCCCCCCGAGGAGGGCCGCCGCTGCAAGTGTTATTGTTACTTTAAGTCTCATTGCATCAAAAAGTTTATTCCGTTTCGATATTCTCCGTGCCGCCCTCGGTCCATGGGGTGGCCGAGAAGCCGCCGACGATTACGACGTCCTTGCCCACGGTGAGGGTGAGGCCGTGCTGCTTGTCGGACGCGAGGGTGACTCCGGTCGGGGACTTCCATGTATACGTCTTGCCTGCTATGACAATCTTCACCTGGAAGCCGTTGGCGGCGATGGTCTGCGGCACGAGGATGCATTCGTACTTCGCCACGGCACTCTTCGTTTCGCCCTGGCCGGGGGTGTAGATACCCGTCAGGGGTTTGACGGGGGTCGCACTGCCCTGTTCGGTCATGGCATCTTCAATGAGTTTCCATGCGGCCTCGGTCTTCGTGCCTTCCACGCTCACTGCGGTGATGGGGTTGGTGGCGGTGCCGGCGCCGTTCAGGTTGAACTGCGTGCCGAGCTGCACGGTGAGGTTGAGCTTGGCCAGGCGGTGCTTGAGTTCCACTTTCATCTTGCCTTGCGGGGTCAGGTCGTTGGCAGGGTCTACCTCGTGGTTCTTCATCGCGAGGAGGTCGCTTTTGTTCAGCCGGTCGGCATTGCTCTGGTCGGCTTCTACCTTGATGTTCACGGGCGTGGCGCCGTCGGTCTTCCAATGCTCGTCGGTCAGCGTGATGTCGGAGGGGATGCATACGGCGGCTACGTTCACCTTTTGGGTCTTGTTCTGCCAGAGCATCTTCAGTTTATCGGTGCCGGCGTTATCGTAACTCACCCATTCGCCGCTTTCTTTCTTCATCAGGGCGTTGTAGGAATAGGTGGCGTTCTCGGTGTTTTCTACGCGAAGCCGGAACGCCTGAAGGTTGGTTGTTTCCATTCCCGCACGGGTTTGCGGGTGGGTTACGTCGGCAGCTACGCGGATGATGCCGTCGGCCGGGAAGTGGTCGGCGGGAGCAACGAGGTTTTCGTCGTGGCTGCACGAAGCAGCGGTCAGTGCGGCAACGGCAAGCATTGCCAGATTCTTTATTGTCTTCATTTTCTTTGTTATTTTATTGTTATTGAATGATTACTGTTGATGAACGAAAAATGTTTTCCCTCCTTCGGGGTTTCAACCCAAGGGGTTTTCGGGCGTGGGCGAAGGTGTTTCGCCGGGCGTGGGCGTGGTGCCGGGTTGTTCGGACACTTTCTCGCCCTCGCGCAGCACGATGCGCTGTATGCTCTTGGCCTGATTGCGCATCTCCATTTTGGGGAAGAACTGTATGCGGGGGGCTTTCAGCGTGTCGGCTGTGACTTCTTTCTCCGTCATCACGCGTTTGCCGATCGAAACGACTTTGAACGAGCCGAGGTCGGCGAGGTCTACCGCCCGTCCTGCAAACATCTCTTCGCGCACGATTTCGGCAAGGGCGGTGATGGCACTGCGCACGTCGGCGCGCGACAGCGCCGTGGCGTTGATGATGCGGTCTTCCACCTGGCGGGTGGTAATCTTGTCCTGTACAACGGGGGCCGCGTAGTAAACGGTCTTACCCTTGTTCTTGCCTATATAGGCAGTCTCTTTTTTAATTTGATGAATCAACATAATTTTTACTGTTTTTTGGTGATTAATATATTTGTTTTTCTTTACTGTAAGTTCGACTGTTGCCGTACTGTAAGTTCGACCGTTGCCGTACTGTAAGTTCGACCGTTGCCGTACTGTAAGTTCGACCGTTGCCGTACTGTAAGTTCGACTGTTGCCGTACTGTAAGTTCGACTGTTGCCGTACTGTAAGTTCGACCGTTGCCGTACTGTAAGTTCGACCGTTGCCGTACTGTAAGTTCGACCGTTGCCGTACTGTAAGTTCGACCGTTGCCGTACTGTAAGTTCGACCGTTGCCGTACTGTAAGTTCGACTGTTGCCGTACTGTAAGTTCGACTGTTGCCGTACTGTAAGTTCGACTGTTGCCGTACTGTAAGTTCGACTGTTGCCGTACTGTAAGTTCGACTGTTGCCGTACTGTAAGTTCGACTGTTGCCGTACTGTAAGTTCGACTGTTGCCGTACTGTAAGTTCGACTGTTGCCGTACTGTAAGTGCGGCGCGAGGGTGCCTTAATCCGCCTCGGCTTCTCCGCCCGTGATGACTGCGCTGCCGCTCCAGTCGGCCACGGTCACTTCGCCCA
The DNA here is from genome assembly GCF_002998435.1 of Bacteroides zoogleoformans. Taxonomy (NCBI): domain Bacteria; kingdom Pseudomonadati; phylum Bacteroidota; class Bacteroidia; order Bacteroidales; family Bacteroidaceae; genus Bacteroides; species Bacteroides zoogleoformans. The sequence goes on from NZ_CP027231.1 coordinate 508,742, forward strand.
CCTCGAGTTTCTCCTTGCCCACGGTGAGGCGGTAGGTGTAGCTCTTGCCGACATTATACGAATAGTCCTGCAGCTTGGCAGTCATCGCCTTGTCACCTACGGTAAGGGAAATCTCATTGTGCACAACATGACCGGTAACGAGCACCGTGTAGGTGCTGCCCACCTCGCCCTCGCCATCGGCATAGGGTGTGTATGTTACTTGAGGGGCGCTTGCGTTGCTCTTGTTAAGGAACTTGACGTTCTCCACCTTGGCATCGGCAGGAAATTCGGAGTTGAAGCCGGCTATCTCGACCACGAGGCGTGCCGTCCGGCGTTGCATCGTAAAGTGCAACGGTTCTTTCGTCTTTGCTTGGTGATTAAGATCCCCTACCATTAGGTCTGCTTTAGCGATTTTGTCTATACTGCTCTGGTCTGTTGGAAAAACATATAGTGCCCCAGCAACAGCTTGCAAGCCAGATTCGACGGTATAAAAGGCTCTGAAAGACTCCGGCCAGTCGTATTTCCAAAGGAGGTACTTGCCGTCTTTGGGCTTCCAGGCAGTGCCGTCGAAACGATAGGTGGCACGCTGGTCGCTGCCGTAAACGCGCACCAAGATTTCGTCACCCTCCTTAAACTTGGTTTGCTCCTCCTCCGTGCCTAACGGCATGGAGCGGGTGGCGGCAAACGGGTTGTGGATACTTGCCGTAATCCGCACGGCATTTTCGGGAACTCGGTCTGCCTGCGGCTCGCCAAGTTCGTTGTTGCAGGCGGTCAGCCCCCCGAGGAGGGCCGCCGCTGCAAGCATCGAGATGAAAAAGAGTTTCTTCATGTTCTTTTCTTTTTTTGAAATTGGTTTATAATCGGTGTTTATCACCTATTCAATCTACCGCTTCTCCGCCCGTGATGTCTGCGGCTGCTCCCCAGTCGTTAATCACCACTTGGTCCAGCTCGATGCGGTTGCGCCCCACAATGAGCTTCACGGTCTGCTTCTTTCCCTTTACGAGGGCGAGCGGTGCGGGATGGGTGTAGACGTAGTTCTTGCCGTCGATGGCTATCGTGAACTTCTGCACCTCCTGCGGCATGATGACGGAGGCGTATACCTCGTTGGCCTTCTGCGCCTGCAGGCCGAAGGTTTCGGCAGTCCCGCCGAGCGTAATCACACCCTTGAGGTAGTCGATGGTGCCTTCGTTCTTTGCCTCCGTGCTTACCGAAGCCACGGCGGGTGTTCCGTCGAACTCGTTGCGGTAGGTCAGTTCCAGAACGAGCTTGGACATCATGTGGTCGAAGCGCAGCTGCACGGGGTTATCGGTGGCTTTCAGTCCGGCTTTGCCCTGGCCGGTATTGACGGCCACGAGCAGGTCGCTCTCCATCTGCTTCGCAGGGTCTACCGTTACGGGGTCGGCCTTAAAGTCGGCCACGTTGCGTGCAGGATAGAGGGAGAGGAAGAAGTGCGGCGTAGCCATGTCCACCCACTTCATGAGGGGCGTAGGCAGCCATTTGCCGCCTTTCAGCTCGTTGACGGAGTTGTTCACTACGAGGTTGGTGGCGGCCACCTCGTCGGCAGTGCCCGTCCAGGCATAGACGCTGATTTTGTCGCCTTCGTCAAACCGGGAGGCGTTTCCCGTGGTGGAAACGCGGGTCAGGTTGTCGATGGAGGTGCTCACGGTGATGTACTCAGGCTTGGTCTGCGACTGCGCCTGTTCGTTGTCGTTGTTGCAGCTTGTCAGTGCAACGGCTGCCAGTGCGGCAGCGAAAAGAATCTTTTTCTTCATGTTCGTTAATTTAATATGTTGAATAACTAAAAAAAGGGTTCATCACTCGCCTCGTTCAGTCACGAGGGTTCCGGTATCTCTCCGCTTATCGTCCATCCCTCTTCCCAGTCGCTGATGCGCGTGGGGGTGATGTGCATGAAGGGCTTGAGCTCGGAGTATTTCATTTTCAGCGTGTACTTGCCCGCCGGTTTCATGGGCGGGGCCTCGGCGTCGCACCGGCTCAGGCTCCCGTCGGCATGGCGGAAGGTAAAGCGCAGGTAGGCATGCGCGGCGTTGCTCACCGTGGGCATCGGGCGAAGCGTTTCGGTCTTGATGACGCCATTCTGTTCGGCGGCGGTCTTGCCTTCGGCCGGCTGCTTGCTGTCGGAAGCCCTGCCCCGGGTGCCGTCGGCCTCTTTCAGCGAGGGGATAAGGGCGTCGGCGGCATTGAGCACCACCGTTTCGAGCTTCTCGCCCTGTGGGGCGCCTTCCACTTCTACCGTAAGCTCCGAAAGGATGCGGCGCAGTCTGAGGTCGATACGGATATTCTTGTGCTTCGGCAGGCCGATGCGCTCCACGGCATAGTGGGCGTGTTCGGCCGAGGCGGAAGCTTCTTGAAGTTTCAGCAACAAAGTGGAAAATGTCTCGCCGCCGTCGGCCTCGAAAGGTTCGATGAGGTTGACCGCAGCCACCACGTCATATTCCCCCGCGGGAAGCGAATGGATGTCGAGGGCAATCAGAAACTTGTTGCCGTACTGACGCTCGGACACGAGCTTACCGTCGGCTCGGAATATCCATATCCTGACATTCTTGATTTCGCGGCCGGCATCGGCCGGGTCTGCCCACGAAAGGGCGGCGGAAATGCCGTAATCATCGTCATCGCCCCTGTCGTTGGAGCTGCACGACGCAAGTAAGAACATCATAAAAAACAAAAGTGACAACAAAAGTGACGTGATGGAGAGTGCCACGAGGCACACGAAGGTGTAATAAAATGATGTCTGTTTCATTGTTAATCCTCCTTTGCTGTTTCCGAACGGCGCGCTTTGGCAGCGTTCTTTTCGTTAAAGTCTCGGCCTTTGCCTGCGGTCTTGATGCGGGTGGCATCGATACCTCGGGCGGTCAGCCATGTTTTGAGGGCTTCGGCACGTTTCAGTGACAGGCGCAGGTTGACGGCATCGCTGCCCGTCGTGTCGCACCAGCCCGTCACGATGATGTTCAGCTCCGGGTCGTCCTGCAGCAATCGGAGCGTCTGCTGCATTTTCGCTTCCTCCCCGCCCGAAATCCTTGCACTGTTGAAAGCGAAATACACGGTGGGGAAGTCGACAGCTGCCGCACTCTCGACGGAGGCGACGCTTACTTCGGAAACGGGGCGTTCTATCGTCTTCGACAGCTCAACCGGTTCTGCCGCCTTTGTCGTATCCGGTTCGTTGTCCTCTTTCGGTGCCGGTTGTTCGCAAAGAGCATCGACTTCGGGCATAGCGGGTTCGACGGGCTTCAAAGCCTCCGCCCTTTTCACTTTCTTACCGAAAGCATAAGTGAGCTTCAGGCCGCCTTCGCGGAGCAGATTGGTCTTGTAACCCTGTTCGGGGATGCGGTCTAAGCGTTTGCCGGCAAGCTGCATGAAACCGCTGTAGATGCCGATGCCCCAATGCTCGGACACCCGGTAACCGATTTGCGCCTCGCCGCCCCAACCTATATGCCATTGGGATTCGAGACCCATAACGGTCTTATTGTCGGAAATAACCATGAAATCTGCTTTCGTACGCACTACCGAGACGAGAGGTGAAAGCTCCATGCGCCAGCGGCAATTGCCGGAACGGAAGAATCCCAACAAGTCGATATTGCCCTGCAAGCCGAAACTCCGGACGTTGACGCGACTTTTGAGGTCGTTGTAGTTCCAACCCTCGATGCCGATGACAGGAGCATGGTAACGCACGAGGTCTCTGCCCAGCCAATAGTTCGCGTCGACATCGCTCTTGCGGACGCCGAGCGTAACTTCTCCCCACTTCAATACACCTTCGAGTGAAAACACGGGATTAAACCGGTAACCGCCGAAAAAGCCAGCGCTCCACCCTGGCCGAAACTTATCGGCAGCTGCCGAAACAAAGGTGGACGTTCCTGCCGACAGTCCGCCGCGAAGTCCGGCATACCATCCTCGAACCGTAGTTCGTTCTTTCGGGACCTCCTGTGCATAGGCCTGGAGAATGGCTCCTCCAAGCAGCACCGTCAATACAATTCTTCTATAATTCATATCTTGTTTTGTTTAGAATGTTTTGTTTGCTTCTCTTCTCAATAATTAAATAAAAGTCTGTCGCAACATCGCTTCGTCTCCTCCCGATGGTTCCGTATGAACCTCCTGATTGTTTTTAACGAGAGGTCCTCGAGCAGATGTTTGTGCGCCAAAGCATCGAAAGGAACGGAAAAGGGACGAAGATAGAAAAGGCTTCTTCCATGTATGGAAAGCTCAAGGAACGTTTTGTCCATATCGGCAGAGAACCCGATGGTTATTCCGGCCCCGCCATCCTCCGTTATATATACCCAATACATACTCTTCATTCTTCTTCGTTGTTGATGATGGTGCAAAGCTAAAAAAGAAGGTTTTAGGTGATGTGTCATATCCGGAAAAAAGTGTTTCATATTTGGAAACAGCTGTAAGACAAATAAATAGAGAAGGGAAAAAGCCTCCGTCTCCGCCCTTCTTCTCTTGTGAAGAAGGAACATCTCTCTTGCGAAGAAGGAATATCTCTCTTGCGAAAAAGGAATATCTCTCTTGCGAAAAAGGAACATCGCGACCAAAAGATGAGGCGATAAAAAAGCCCCGAACCATTCGATGAAGAATGATTCGGGGCTTTCGGCATCTATCGGTCCAGCAATCGTTACTTTTCCACCTTCTTTTCTTTGGCGATGGCTTTGTATTCGGAGGGCGACATACCGTAACAGGCCCGGAAGCATCGGTTGAAGGTGGCACGGGAGTTGAACCCCGACTGGTATTCCACCTCATTGATGTTCAGATTGAGATTGCCGGTCAGCAAGGAAGCTGCACGGCGCAAACGGTAGCTATTGATAAACTCATTGACGGTGGCGCCGTCGGCATATTTGCGCACGGCATCGGCAAGGTAAACGGAGTTCGTGCCGAGTCGTTCGGCCAAAACGTCGCGATTCAAGGCTGCATCCTTGTAAATCTCCTCGGTCTTCATCAATTCGCACAATTGACGGTAGAGCCTGCCTTCGCGGTCGAGTTGTTCTTCGGGGATAGCTCTTACCGAACTCTCCACTTCGTCCTGCACACGTCGGTATTGCAGAATGGAGTCGTACAAAACTCTGTTCTTGCGGCGCAGCCTGCGCGTATATATAATGTATAGGACGAGGACAAGCAACAGCAACATACCGATAATGAGAGAGAGGTAGAGACGGGTGGTAATGACTTCGTTGCGTAGCGTGAGCTTGTCCACCTCAAAGATGGTATGCAGTTCGTCGAGCTGATTGGCAAGTTCCGTGGTGCGCAGTCTGTCCTTGTGGGGAAGTATCTCATTGTAGAGTTCGGCAGCCTCTTTATACCGCCCGACTTTCAGGAGAAAATCTGCCTGCTGGACCTGCACGGTGAGCAGACTCACGGAGTCGCCCGAGGCGGCGATGATTTCCATGTTCTTGCGGTTGCAGGCTATCGCTTCTTCATATTGCCTTGTCGCCGCATAGTAGCGCGCCTGCACTTGCAGGAGCTTGAACTGTGCGACAGCCTTGCGTCCCTCGGCATATATCTCTGCTTGTTTCAGCAGTTCGTCGGCCTTTGAATAATTTGCCGTCTCTATCTCGGCAACGGCGGCAGCCAGTGTGCAGTAGAGGTAACGCCCGTTTAGCGGCTGGGTATAACCCTTGCGTAGTGCCTCCTCCCGATACTTGTCGAGGACAGATTTCCATTTCTCGGCTATTGCCCGCAGTCTGTCGTACTCGCCCAATCCGTCGAGGGTTTCGCCTAAAGCATTGTAGGCGGAGAGCAGCTGCGAGATGTCTTCTTCCTTAGACAGAGCGGCAATACTTTCCGTTAAGGATTTTTCAGCCTCACGAAAGCGTCCCATAGTTTGGTAAATGCTGCCTATATCGTATGAGGAAACGCCCAGTCCGTAGTTGCTGTTCACAGTGTGCGCATCGGCATACATCTTCCGTGCTTCAAGCAAGGCGGTCTGCAGTTTTTCTTCGTAAATATACCTTTCCACCAAAACGCTCCACGCATTGTAGTAATAGTCCCACGTCTTGTTTTTCTTCAGAGACTTGAGCGACTCCGGCAGATAGAAGAGGATGCTGTCCGGTTTGTCGTAGTTGTAGTAGCAATACAGCTGCCTGACACGTGCCATCCCTTCGGCTTCCGCGTCCTTTTGTTTCAGGGCCTCCGCAAGAAATTCGCGGATGCAGCGCAACTCATACTGCATATCGTCTTGGGCGGCCGCTAACCGGCAAAGGTTGCTGTGTGCCCGCAAGAGTTCTTTCCCCCCGAGACGATTCATCTCCCGGCGTATGGAGTCGGCGGGACTATCGGCACATACACTTCCTACCGAAAGTATAAGCATAAACAAGATGGATGCGATTCTTTTCATCAGTATATCTATTTAATGTCTACAGTCTGTAACGAGTTCAAGCAATTCTTCGATGGAACGTGCGGTGGCCGGCTCCTTGTCCGGTCTGTGCAACACAAAGCTGCCGTCGTCTTTCAAGTCTCCGGTTTCGATGTACGTTGCCGACTCCACGTTGCGGTTTGCCAGGATGCCGTTTCGTTGCAGCGCCTTGCGCACCATGGCGTACTTCTGTCCGTGCCCCGCCAGACGTATCTCATCGGTGTATTCGTTGTCCACCCTGAAGAGTCCCGTCTCCAAATCGAACACGATGCCCTTGCGGGCGAAGAAATGGCTCAGGCTGCCGTTCAGCGAGAGGTCTTCGGGCGTGCCGATAGTCACTCCGTTCACCTTGTCCATCAGCCAGATTTTATCGGCAATCTGCAAGGCAAGCTCCAAGTCGTGCGTGGAGAGGAAGATGGTCTTATGAGTCTGCCGGCTGAGCCGGTGCAGCAGTTGCATCATCTCCACCTTGCTGGGGAAATCGAGGAAAGCCGTCGGTTCGTCCAGGTAGATGACGGGCGTCTGCTGTGCAAGCGCTTTGGCTATCATCACCTTCTGCCGCTCGCCGTCGCTCAGGGTGTGCACCATGCGGTGTGCCAGATGAGAAATGCCCACCAGCGAGACGGAGTCGCCCACCACCGCCTTGTCTTCTTTCGAGAGCGTTCCCCAGAAACCGGTATAAGGGCTTCGCCCCAAGCCTATCAGCTCGGTGACAGTCATATTGCGTATGTCGCATTTCTCCGTCAGTACCACACTGATGACACGCGAGAGTTGCTTGTCGGTATAAGTGTCTATCTCTTTTCCTTGGATGAATATCTCCCCGCCCAGCTTCGGCTGGAAGGCGGACAGCGTGCGCAGCAAGGTAGACTTCCCCACCCCGTTTGCACCTAACAGGCAGGTCAGCTCTCCGCTGTTGATTCCGGCGCAGATGCCCTCCGCCACCACCTTGACATCTCCCTTGCCGGGATAGCCGATGGAAAGTCTTTCTATATGTATCGTCTCGTTCTTCATTCTCATTTTTCCACTTATTCTATTCATTCTCTTCACTTTTCCTCTTTCTGAACAACACGGAAGCCACTACGGGCGCTCCCACCAATGCCGTGACCGAGTTTACCGGCAAAGCTCCCTCGAAGCCGGGCATGCGGGCTATCAGATTGCATGCCAGTGCCAAGGCGGCGCCCGTCAGCAGGCTGGCAGGCATCAGTATCCGGTGGTCCGAAGAGTGGAAAATGGCACGGCACAGATGCGGCACGGCCAGCCCGATGAACATAATCGGGCCACAATAGGCCGTCACAATGGCCACCAGCACACCCGAACACGAGATGACCAGCAACCGTGCCCGCTTGATGTCCAGTCCCAGATTGCGCGCGTAGCCGTCGCCCAGCAGCAGCAGGTTCATCGTCTTTATCAACAGGAAAGAGAGCGGAAGCAATGCGGCCATGATACATACGAACAGCATCATCTGGTCGCCCGAGACGCGGGCAAAGCTGCCCAAGCCCCAGATGACGTATGCACGGATGTCTTCCTCCACGCTGAAATATTTCAGCACACCGATGACGGCATTCGCCACATAGCCTATCATCACGCCGATAATCAACAGCGTGACGTTTCCCTTCACTTTCCGGGATACGTAGACGATGAGCGCCATGACGGCCAGCGCACCGACAATGGCGGCAACGGACAATGCCACCTCGCCCATATATCCCAACCGGCTCAATGCCGCACCGCCCATGGCACCGGACAACAATACCACGCAAGCCACTCCCAGGCTGGCTCCCGAACTGATGCCCAGCACCGAAGGCCCTGCCAACGGATTGCGAAACACGGTCTGCATCTGCAACCCGCTGACCGAGAGCCCCGCCCCTGCCACCAAGGCCGTCAGCGCCTGCGGCACGCGCGACTTCCAGATGATGTTCTGCCAAACCACAGATTCGTCCGTGCTTCCACACAATATTCTCCATATCGAGCGGAACGGGATGTGTACGGAACCCAACAACAGATTCAGCAGGAAAAACAGGAGAATCGACGCGAATATCAGCAGCATCGACAGCAGTACAGGTCTTTTCATTCTTTCAGCAGTTCGTAGTAGGCAGGTTTGTAATCGGGCAGCAAATGGGGATGGAAAGCATGTATCAAATCTTCGAGCACCACTTCGGGCTGCATGGGCATGCTCTCGTAGAAAGGTTTATCGCTCATGTTGCAGTAGACGACTTTTTTTTCGCAGAAGGCCCGGAAATCGGCATAGCGCGGATCGAGCGACTTCAAGGCATCGTAAGAGAACTTACCGTCGTAGCTGTTCACTATGCGCCAGAAGTCGGCACTTTCCGCTTGGCTGTACACCGTTTCAAAGTCCAATGTCACACCGCCCGAACGGGGGTCGTCTTTCAGGAAATAGTCCGCGCCGGCATCACGAAACAACTCTGCAAGGAAGCTCTTCCCTCCCACGGCATACCAGTTTCCTCCCCTTATCTCTCCGCTGAACACCACCGGGCGTCTCTTCACGCCGGCAGCCAGTTGTTTCAATTCGGTATATCGTTTCTCTATCGCGGCGAACACCTCGTTCGCTTCCGCCTCCCTCCCGATAAACATGCCGATAAATTTAATCCATTCGGCTTGTCCCAACGGAGTCATCTCCTTATATCCCAAATGTGGAACGAGCGGAATGCCGGTTTCGCGCATGGCGTCATACCCTCCCCGTTTGAAGGGAGAGATAAAGATAACGTCCGGATTCATGCTTATTATCACCTCATTGTCAAAATTCCCCTCGATGCCGATTTTAGCAGTCTTGCCCGTCTTCAGGCGTTCGTTCATCTCTTTGTTGAAAAGATGCCGGGTACTGGTGATGCCTGCCACGCAATCGCAGGCATTCAGGCGGATGAAGTTGGAGAGTTGCAACGAGGTCATGCAGATGACGTGCCGCACCGGTGTCTCGATGACCGTATAGTCATCGGGAATGCCCGCAGGCTGTGTTCCCTTGGGCACCAACGCATAATGAAAAGTGCGGCTACTCTCTTTCTGAGGGTCGTGTATGTCTACCAAGCGCACATTGCCCGGAAGGTATTTCACCGCATACCCTTTCGCATAAACGGGAGTGACAATGGCTGCCGTGTCTGTCGCGGCAACGGAACAATCGGCCGCGACGGCATCTTGTCCGGAAGTTTGTTTTGATTTTGCTCCACACGAAGTTATGGATAAAATGCAGCAAAAAGCAATGCCTATGGCTGATATTCGCATCATGATTACGGAATCTTTTAAAAAAAAAATCAGACCACAAAATTCGTCATTTTGGGGAAGATACGCAAATAATTTCCTCATAAAATCCACGTTTATAGCCCTTTCTTCCGCAAAAACAAGTCGCATGGAATGGAATCAGATTCATCAGCTGTCCCTTTCTCCCTAATTGTGCGATTTTGTAAATAAAAGAAAAAGTCTCTTTCATCGAGAAACCAAAAATGGAATTATCACTTTGTGAGTCCCTTCGGGAAAATTACGGAAAAATTCAAGATTTTTCCGTAGTGATGAAGAAAGCTTATCGGCATGACTTAGGAGGAAGTGACTACTGAAGCTGTACAATATTCTAAAGAACAGCCTACTGATATCGTTTATAAACAGAAAAAGCGTCTAACTAAACCAGGAAAAGACACTGCATGTGATAAATCACGCCTGTACAAGTGAAAGGCTACACTTGTACAACTGTAAACGCTTCATTTCCGATGCTGTTTTTTTAAGTGACCTATCACTCTCCATGGCTTACAGGAAGATGTTTGGCGTGCATCGCAATCTTTTCTACTTTTTTCTCAAAACAGCGTTTATTTCTCAATGAAATTGAATAATTTTGCCGTATAACGATATACCGGATCTCAAGAGGAAAATAAAGAATAAACATCCCATGGAACAAAACAAACTAACCCCGATGCAGGCCTATAAAATAGGTGATGTCATAGATTATAAAGTAAGATCTCTGTTTACCACCTATTGTGAACTGATAGACGAGAAGACAGGAATAAAATCGTACCTGCAAGGTACGGCCAGACTTGTCCTATTCAAGGGGCAGACAGTTAAATGCAGGATACTGGCCGTAAGTGAAAAGCATCCAAAGATAGAACTGATGAACATTAGCGCATTTGAGCAAAGCAAACATAACCTGACAGAAGAGAAGCTCACGGGACTGCTCGAATCGCGAGGAATAGCGTGGAACACAAAAGAATTCGTCAAAATACTATTGACAGAGGAAAAAGAGAAATCCTTTGAAACCCAATGCCATCGGTGGATTCAGAACCTATTAAACAAAAAAACCGACTTGCAGACCGTCAGAAAGGATTGCTCTGACTTATTGGAGCTTTCAGACTTACTTAACATTTGCAGCCATAACGAAAGAGACTTCTATCAAGAAAGGCTTACTCTGATTATAGAGCAAACAGGCTATTATATCAGAGCCACCGAACTTATCAATAATGAAGCCAAGGAAGACACAGAAGATACGCCCACCCTTTTTATAGACAATTTATTCAACAAGCTCAAGGTCTCCGGTTTTGTCTATCATCCGAGCAAGAACTTCAGCATACTGTCCAGCTTGTTTCTTTGTAAGCCGGAATTGATGAATAACCGGATGAAAGAACTGCTTGACATCATCAGTGACAAAAATATTCAGATATGGGAGAGAGAACCCTTCGGCAGCGCATTGATTAAACTGTTGGATCTCTACATCAGAGAGTGTGATGGAAAGATTGACAAAACCAAGGAGAACAAAGTGTTGATAGACAACAATATGTTGGCTTTGGCCATACAGCTCTTGCTGATTAAGGATTCAAAGATTTCGAATATAGCCGACTATCGCCTGAATGCAGCCAGGCTTTGCCTGCTTTCTTCTTACCTGTACCCGTCAAATCCGGGAAGACTGGTCAATGCCGCATATTCTATCCTATTCAATTCAAATGCCAAATTACCGGCATATACGATTGAGAAAGTGATGGTATTGCCACATTACATATTCAGTTCTTCCTATGACAACATCGATACGGTTAACTCTTTCTCTCAGGGAAATGGGCGACTATTAATATCCGAAAAGGGTATCCATCTACAGTCTGCGGGTGAGAAAGGAAACTTAAGGCCTGTTTTTCCAAATGAACTCAGGTTATGGAAAAACTTGCAAGTATTCTTGCTTTCCAAACCAAAAACAAGTCTTACGTCCGTTAAGCCAAACGACATCACTCCTTACCAATCTGTCTGGTCTGAAATTGAAACAGAATTCTTCGACATAAAAAAGAGACCTGTTGTAATTGCCAATAAAAACAAAAAGCAGCATAGGACCGGCGAAACAGTGAAGATCACCTTTACAGGACAAGACGTCAATTACAGGGACAAATACTTCTGTCAGATTGAGGATGAAATAGGCGGCAACGGCTTTATCTGTGTGGACGATATAGTGCCCTACTCCATATCAACTTCACTGCGCCATTTCTATGCCTCTGACGGCAGCCGGCTCATTTTTCAGGCCCTGATCATTGACAAGGAAGACGATTTGTTCAGGTTTTCTATGCTCGAAGATTTAAAGACCTTTTTTTCGGATAACTATTATGACGACGATGAAGATATCATATGCTCGGTAGGAAATGTCCCAAACAATTACGGCATGGCTCCGGCCATTACGAAAGAAGGTGTCAGCGTCAGTATCAGAAATGCGGGCAACTTCGAGGGGATAGAAAAGAACAGTATCGTACGTTGCAGGCTAATCGGTGCCGGCTCCGGGACCTTCCATATAGCTTGTGACATTTTGGGTTTTACATCTTTCGATTTCGACTTGAATACCGCTTTCAAAAATCTTATGGAAGCTTGCAGCCTGGGTAAAATTTCTGAAAATATAACGCAACAAGAGGAAGAGCAAATACTGGAAAGTGACAATCTGATTGACGAATCGTATGTGAAAGAGGTCATCTACCTGATTGACAGAATGGCTTTGATAGATACAGAATATGTCAAGTCTTTCAATTATCTTGGGTTTGCAAGGATTCTTTGTTTGTTAATCGGTTGGGAATCTCAGGCCGCATATTACAAGGGAAGAATGGATATAATAGTGATGCTGCACGATTTTGCTCAAAACTCCAAGGTAGATGAAGAAAAGTTGACACAACTTGAACATGCAAATGCAGAACTATTCAGTAACAATGCCGTCCTTCGGGAAAGGTTTATGCAGCTACAGACAGTCAGCTTCATCGGCAAAGTTGAGCACAACGCTGACTTGTTCAATCTTGCAAGCTCCAACCCATATTTAAAGAATCTGGCTTCACTTGTACTGGCTTATAACATCACCAAATCGAATGGATTGGAGAGTAGCGCGACGAATATTCACAACAAAATTATCCAACTGCTGAACCTGAAAGGATATGAAACAGGCCTAAAACTCTATGGGACCGGAGAAGAAAACGAGGAAACAGAGTATAAGACCAGCATCGTATTCTTTGCCGAGGACAATGGTTCTTTTCCAAACCAAGTGAAGCAGATGGATGAGATTCTGAAAGTGATAAACTCTTTCTTCAACACAAGGGGAGGCACTCTATACATTGGCGTCAACAATTTCGGATACGGTGTAAGCGTCGAAGAGGATCTAAAAACTTCTCTCTATTACGGCGATAAAGACAAATACAGCAGGTCGATTGTTGATGCCGTCGCCTCGACATGGGGAAACAGGGCCACTACATACATCAATAAGATTGGCTTTGACGAAGAGAACACTGATAAGAACATCTTGATAATAGAGGTTCTTCCTATTCCATCCGGTTTGCCCTACAATGAACATTGGTATATCCGCAAGGCCGGCAGTAAGAGGAAACTGACGGAAATAGAGTTTAACGAGTATCAAAAGCTGAGCCGGAAGCTGCATACCGCCCCTTCCACAGAAGAAATATCGGAAGAGATGACAGAGACCAATCAGGAGCCTGACAATGCCGCCATGCCTCTTATCACCTCGAAAGACTATGAGATAATGACAAGCCGCATCAGAAAGAACGTGTTATCGGAATGGGACGATCCTGAGAATTATGTAGAACCGATAGGGTTCTTTAAATTCCTCAACAGCGGTAAATTTAAGAAAATAGATGATTACGATTTTGATGACGCATCTCTGTTGACATTAGTCGTTAAAGAGAGTGAGAAAACAGGCTATATGGTTTTGGGCTATGACAATGGACATATTGTCAAGGTGCCTGTAGAGGAACTGCTTGAATATACCAATAGAGAATATTCCAGAAACACTGAAAGCAAGTTAATCTTCGCCTCTTTAGCCAATGAAAATGATGCGGTTATTACAGTTTCCAAAGAAAATAAGACACGGCCAAAGGTGGTAATGCGGTTAGACAGGCTGTCGGGTTTTGAGGAAGGGAGACTCATGGATAGTGGAGAAATGCCATATAATGAAGGGCTGGTAAGTAGGATTCTGGCCTATGATGTGATACCAGACGAGTATATCGAGGACTTCAATAGTATTCTTGACAAACCAAAGACTTCCACGGGCTCCTCAAAGAACTTTTTGGCTAAAGACATGGTCAATAAGCTCCACCTATGGGGCATAAAGGAGATTTGACCATCAATAGCAGAGTGCCTGTTTCACTTAATCCTAAATTCATCAAGATAAAATGTATTCTGTTCTATTCGTATCCCTCGGTCCCGGTGATCCGGAACTGATTACCGTAAAAGGCCTGAAAGCCTTGCAAAACGCCGACTGCATCTTCTGTCCGGAGACAGTGAACAAAAAATCCTTAACATCTCCGGGCACCTCGCATGCGGCCGCCATTCTTCACCAACTGGAAATCAATACAAAGTGCATCATCCGCTTTGCCGTTCCGATGAGCAGGCAGCGTGACAAAGCCATGGCGGCATACGATAGCCTTTTTGCGGAAATAGAGAAACTGCATGCCGACGGGAAGAAAATATGTGTGGCCGCCGAAGGCGATGCAGGCTTTTACGCTTCCATACACTATGTGTACGAACGACTGCAAAAAGAAGGAATCCCGGTAGAGCACATCGCCGGTGTGCCTTCATTTATAGCAGCCGGTGCACGAGCCGGCATCCATCTTGTCAGCGGAACCGAGACACTGACCATACTTCCCGGCACGGCTACAGCCGACGAAGTGGCTCGCCACATAGAACGAGAAGAGGCTGTCGTCATCATGAAACTCTCCAAGTGTGCGCAAAACATGCACGAACTCATCCGGCTGCATCCGGAATACGATTATCACTATTTCGAGAACGTGGGCACCGCCAACGATGTGTATCTCGACCGTCCCGACCTGATTCTTTCCCGTGCGTTCCCCTACTTCTCCATGCTCATTGCCCGCCGACCGGAAAATGCCGATATGAAAGAAGTCATTCATACATTTTCGTAATAATAAAAGACGCTTTTCAGAAAAAAGGTTTACCTTTGCGGCATATAACCATTAAAAGGAATCAGAATATGAAGAAAATTGTTTTTTATATGATGCTGTTAGTGATAAGCATCGGTTATGCCCATGCACAAGGACAGGCAGACATCAAATTCGAGAAGACCGAGCATAATTTTGGTACATTCTCCGAAAACAACCCGGTGGTGAACTTTACTTTCAAATTCACCAACATAGGCGATGCGCCCTTGGTTATCCATCAAGCCGTGGCTTCCTGCGGATGCACAGTTCCCGAATATTCGCAGGAACCGATATTGCCCGGAAAAAGCGGAACCGTGAAAGTGACGTACAACGGAGCCGGCAGATTTCCCGGACACTTCAAGAAGTCCATCACCTTGCGCACCAATGCCAAGACTGAAATCATGAGACTCTTCATTGAAGGAGATATGACCGCAAAAGAATGAGAAATAATGCATTTTTGCGAGATTGAATGAAGGAGATTTTTTTAATCTCCTTTTTTTTGCTTTCTTTGGAGGCATAAAGAAAAACATCAAATTACAAAGCTATGAAACAAGAAGAAGAACCAATTACCGGATTACCGGAAAATGCGTTCCGTGAATTGAAACCGGGAGAAGTGTATAACCCATTGATGAGCCCCGACAGGAAATATGCAGAAGTCAATGTCTGGTCGGTGACATGGGGCATCCTGATGGCCGTCCTCTTTTCGGCCGCAGCCGCCTATTTAGGATTGAAAGTGGGACAAGTGTTCGAAGCGGCCATCCCTATCGCCATCATCGCCGTAGGTGTATCGGGTGCGGCAAAACGTAAAAACGCGTTGGGCGAAAATGTAATTATACAATCCATCGGCGCAAGCTCGGGCGTCATCGTGGCGGGGGCCATCTTCACCCTTCCGGCACTCTATATCCTCCAAGAAACCTATCCTAAAGAAATCACCGTGACCTTTACCCAAGTATTCGTCAGCTCTTTGTTGGGCGGCATATTGGGCATTCTTTTCCTTATCCCTTTCCGTAAATATTTCGTAAGCGACATGCACGGCAAATACCCCTTTCCGGAAGCAACAGCCACCACACAGGTGCTCGTCTCGGGCGAAAAGGGCGGCAGTCAGGCCAAGCCGTTGTTGATGGCAGGTATAATAGGCGGACTCTATGACTTCATCGTAGCCACTTTCGGGTGGTGGAACGAGAATTTCACCACCCGCGTATGCGGCTTCGGCGAAATGCTGGCTGAAAAGGCCAAGCTGGTATTCAAGGTCAACACCGGCGCCGCCGTATTGGGGTTGGGCTACATTGTCGGACTGAAATACGCCTCCATCATCTGTGCCGGTTCGCTGGCTGTCTGGTGGATTATCATCCCCGGCATGTCTCTGATTTGGGGAGATTCGGTACTGAACCAATGGAATCCTGAAATCACGGCTACCATAGGCTCCATGTCTCCGGAAGAGATATTCAAGTACTATGCCAAGAGCATCGGCATCGGCGGTATTGCCATGGCAGGTGTCATCGGCATCATCAAGTCATGGGGCATCATCAAGAGTGCCATGGGGCTGGCCGCAAAGGAAATGGGTGGAAAAGCCGATGCAAAAGCAAGCGTCAGACGCACACAGCGGGATATTTCCATGAAGATTATTGCCATCGGCTCTATCATCACCTTGCTACTAGTCGTCCTGTTCTTCTATTTTGACGTGATGCAGGGCAATCTGACGCATACCATCGTTGCCATCCTGCTCGTTGCAGGCATCGCGTTTTTGTTCACCACCGTGGCGGCCAATGCCATCGCCATTGTGGGTACCAACCCCGTTTCGGGCATGACGCTGATGACACTGATTCTGGCATCAGTAGTGATGGTATCCGCCGGACTGAAAGGTCCCGGAGGAATGGTGGCAGCCCTTGTCATGGGCGGTGTGGTGTGTACGGCCTTGTCTATGGCAGGAGGCTTCATCACCGACCTGAAAATAGGCTATTGGCTGGGCAGCACACCCGCCAAGCAGGAGACATGGAAGTTTCTCGGCACACTTGTTTCCGCGGCTACCGTAGGCGGCGTGATGATTATTCTGAACAAAACATACGGTTTCACCAGTGGACAGTTGGCCGCTCCTCAAGCCAATGCCATGGCTGCCGTCATCGAACCGCTGATGAACGGCGTGGGCGCTCCGTGGTTGCTGTATGCCATCGGAGCCGTGATTGCCGTTATCCTGAACTTCTGTAAGATTCCGGCACTGGCCTTTGCTTTGGGTATGTTCATCCCGCTGGAACTGAATGTTCCGCTGGTAGTGGGTGGCGCCGTCAACTGGTATGTGACCGGTCGCAGCAAAGATGCCTCTCTTAATGCCGAACGCGGAGAAAAAGGCACATTGCTTGCATCCGGCTTCATTGCAGGCGGTGCGCTGATGGGCGTGGTAAGTGCAGCCATGCGCTTCGGAGGAATCAACCTGGTGAACGGCGCATGGGTGCAGAACACATGGTCGGAAGTGCTGGCATTGGGCGCATACGCCATCTTGATACTCTACTTTATAAAATCTTCCATGAAAACCAAATAAAAGTTTTCTATTAACTTAACAACATATTTTTTATGAGATTGCAGAATCTACTACTCGGTTTCCTCGCAGCATTTCCGCTTACCCTATCGGCACAGAGCGGCAACCGCTACGACGACATCACCAACCCTAATCTGACCAGCATCGGCAGAGAACCTGCACGTAGCACATTCACATCATACGCCACAGAAGCCGATGCCGTGATCAATGATCGTAATAACGGTACATCCCGTTTATCCCTCAACGGAAAATGGAAATTCCATTATGTGGAAGCGTTTGCCGACCGTCCTACGAATTTCATGGCAGAGCGGACGGATGTGAAGCACTGGCCCGAGATAAACGTTCCCGGCAATTGGGAATTGCAAGGATTCGGCACCCCCATCTATGTGAACCTGCCCTATGAGTTCTGTTCGGCAGGCTATGCTCCTTACTGGGATAAGCCCAATCCGCCTTATGTTCCGAAAGAGTGGAATCCTACCGGAACATATCGCCGTGAATTTATTCTGCCGAACGACTGGGAGAACAAGTCGGTTTTCCTAAGTGCCGACGGTGTGCGCGGAGCCGCTTTCTATTACCTCAACGGCAAGTTTATAGGCATGAGCAAGGATGCCAAGACGCCGGCACGCTTCAATGTCAGCACCATTGCCAAAAAGGGAAAGAATGTGATTGCCATACAAATACATCGTTTTTCCGATGCCAATTATCTGGAGTGTCAGGACTTTTGGCGCATCAGCGGCATCGAACGGGACATTTATCTCTATGCGCAGCCTCAAATTCATCTCACGAACTTTAAGGCGGAAACTCCTTTGGACGAAAACTACAGGAATGGTGTACTGAAAGTAAAAGTACAGATTGCCAACGAAAGCGGGCAAAACTCTCCTCTTATCGTGGCGTATCGGCTTTTGGACAGCAAAGACCGACAAGTGGCGCAGTCTTCCATCCAAGTGGGAATCGGACAGACCGAAGTGGAATTTGACAAGAAGACCATCAAGGAACCTCTGCAATGGACTGCCGAAACGCCTAATCTCTACACACTGGTCATCAGTCTGAAACGTCCGAACGGTGACGTAATCGAAGCTACCGGCTGCAAAGTGGGCTTCCGCACTGTGGAAATAAAGAATAAGCAACTGCTGATAAACGGACAACCTATTCTCCTGAAAGGCGTGAATTATCATGAGCACAACGAATATACAGGGCATTATGTCACGGAAGATTTAATGAAAAAGGACTTTGAGCTTTGGAAGAGATATAACGTCAACACCATACGTACCTGCCACTATCCTCAACAAGAACGTTTCTACGAACTTTGCGACGAATATGGCATGTATGTCATTGACGAAGCCAACATCGAAAGTCACGGCATGGGATACGACCTGCGCGTAGGAGGAACGTTAGGCAATAACTCGCTCTTCATGAATGCGCACATTGACCGTACGCTGAACATGTATGAACGAGACAAGAATCATCCGTCTGTCATCATCTGGTCGTTAGGAAATGAAGCCGGAAACGGAGTGAATTTCTACGTCACCTACAATACCTTGAAATCGCTCGATAGCCGCCCTATTCAGTATGAACGCGCGTTGATGGAGTGGAACACGGATATCTATTGCCCGATGTATGCTTCGCCCGCTGCTTTGGAGGAGTATGCCTTGAAGGAGGACATGACACGGCCGCTTATTCTTTGCGAATATGCCCACGCCATGGGCAACAGCCTCGGAAACTTCCAAGACTATTGGGATATCATAGAGAAATATCCCATCCTGCAAGGAGGCTGTATCTGGGATTGGGTGGATCAAGGTTTGGCGGCCAAGACAGCAGACGGGCGTAAATATTGGACATACGGAGGCGATTACGGTGAAAACGGCACACCTTCCGACGGGAATTTCTGTATCAACGGAGTGGTATATCCCGACCGCAGCATCAAGCCGCAAACAGAGGAAATGGGAAAAGTTTACCAGAACATCAAATTCTTGGATTTCGACAAACAGACCTGTACCGTGAAAATCCGCAATGATTTTTCTTTTACCAATCTGGATAAATACGATTATTACTACATCATCCGCGATGCAGGAAAGGAAATCTATCGCGGCAAAATAGAGAACATCAAAGCCGCACCGGGCAAGGTGGTGACTTCCGGATTCTTGAATGGCATTCCCAAGGAAAAAAAGACTACGGGAGACGTACGCATTGAATTCTATGCAACCGTAAAGACGGCAGAACCTTTCTTGCCGGCTGGTACGGTCATTGCGCGCGAACAGACCTACATCCATACCTTCTTCAAGAAAGAAGCGCAGATAGAAAAACTTGCGGCATCCAAAGACAGAGGTGACAAAATAGAATTTTCGGGCGCCTGCTTCAAGGCTTCCTTCGACAAGAAAAGCGGTCTGCTCACGTCTTATTTATATAAGAAACAGGAGTATATCCTGAATGGCCAAGGTCCTCGCCCTTTCTTCTGGCGTGCCCCGACAGATAATGATTACGGAGCACAGTTGCCCCTCCGCCTCAAGGCATGGAAAGATGCAAGCTATCAGGAACTGAAAGCTGAAAGCTTCCGCGTATTGCAGGGCAACGACTCTACCACGGTGAAAGTGACTTATCGTTTTGCACAGACAGACGCCCGCTGGGACATTACCTACCGGATATATGCCAACGGAGTAATCAAGGTGGACAACCATTTCGTGGCCGAAAATGAGAAAGTGCCAATGATTCCGCGCATAGGCTTGCGGATGCAGCTGCAAAATTCTTTCAAAGACCTGACTTATTATGGCCGAGGACCGCAAGAGAACTATCGTGACCGCCGAACCTCACAGTTCGTCGGAGAATATACCACTCCGCTGAAAACGATGTACGAACCGTACATACGTCCGCAAGAGAACAATCATCGTACGGACATCTATTGGTGCGCACTCACCAACAAAGCCCGCCGAGGTCTGCTGTTCGTTGCCGACCGCACCTTCGAGCTCAATGCTTCCAACTATCCGCTGGAAAGTCTGGATAGCGGCGACAGCATCGACAACGGTGCCCCGCGTACCGCGAAAAGCAACCATCGTCACCTCACCGACCCCCTGCCGGAAGAGATGGTAGACTTATTCATCGACTACCGCATGATGGGACTTGGAGGAGACGACAGCTGGGGATCAATTCCTCACGAACCTTACTTGATTCGTCCGGGGAAAACCAATGTCATCGAATATGGTTTCTCGATTGTTCCGTTCGATAAAAAAGAGGATTATAGAACATTAATCTTACAATATTGAAAGGAGATTTGAATTTTACTCCCCCTTGATGAGTGAACTATAAAAAGGATGTAGTACATTTGCCGCATCCTTTTTTTCGCTTTTAAAAGAAGCGGAAGGAAAAGCTGGTCATTCATCACTGCATGCGGTGACTTGAAATAAGAAAAAATACCAATCAAAAAAACAAAAAGAATGAGAACAATGAGTAAATTGATGTTCAGCATCCTTTGTGCCACAGGCGTGCTGACCTCGGCTTCCGCACAAGTAGGGAAAGAGATGCTGAGTAACGGAATAAAGTATCTGGATATTCCTTATGTGGCCCATACGCTCGAAGCGGAAGGCCCCGAAGAACTTGTCATCAACTGCGACGAAGTGGATTGCACCACCTTTGTGGAATATGTATTGGCTGAAACCCTTACCCCGAAAACGGAAGATGGAGACGTTTCTGAAACCGCGTTCGGAGAGAAGTTGCAGCAAATCCGCTATCGCAACGGCAAGATTGACGGATACGCTTCCAGACTGCACTACAATACCGATTGGGTGGACAACGGAATACGCAAAGGATTCCTCGAAGACGTCACGGCCAAGATGAGTACAGACACAGAGAAACTGTCTGTCTTCTATATGTCTTCCCGCCCTCAACAATACATGCAGCTGGCCGCTTCGGCAGAGAACGTGGCCAAGATAAAAGAAACGGAGCGGATATTGTCCGGTAAAACCATCCATTATCTGCCCAAGCAAAAGCTTCCGGCCGATGGTCTGCCTTGGATTAAAGACGGCGACATCATTGCCATCACAACCAATATACCGGGACTGGATGTAGCCCACATGGGCATTGCTTTCTATGCCGACGGGAAACTCACTCTCCTACACGCCTCTTCTACTGAGAAAAAAGTGGTTATATCCAAGCACACCTTGTCGCAAATGCTGAAAGAGAACGATAAGTGGACAGGCATCCGCGTGTTGAGAGTAAAGAAATAAGTTTTAACAATGTCATCCAATATTTTACGCTTGCACAAGCATCTGTCGAGACACTTGTGCAAGCGTATTTTTTGTTTAAGCAGACTTCTAAAAATCCACTTGTCATTTCACGGTTGCTTTAACAAATTTCTTCCCTGCAGGAAGAGAACCATCCTTCTCATACAACTTTGAATACTTACCCGACGGTAAATCTGAAAGGACAAATGCATTGCACTTACGGCCGGCGACAATTTTATCTGTGGCCGCTGTATTGATGACTGTAGCTATCATTCCAACCAAAGCTCCGAATCCGCCTCCTCCTCCATTTATACTAGTATCGACTTTGATTTCTCCGGCCCTGTTATAAAGCGTTTGGCCTGTTTTTGTCGAACGTAAGATATATTCCACATTAACGGTTAATTTTCCTCCAATGTTATTTCTTCTCCAATCTTTGATAATAGTAAACATTGCAGCGTCCGCACCCAACACTTTATGGAATATGCTTAAATCGCCTTCTATGAATTGTTCAGCATCATATGCGCTTTCCTGTTGAAACATCTCCATTGTAAGATATGGAGAATACACATAATAGCCCTTCTCGCAGAGTGGCATATACATTGTCGTATAAAAATAGTCTTTTGCCTCGGCATGCGTTGTTTGATTAATAGGCGGCATAATCGCTATAGACAAGGGCTTTTCCTCGTACATGGCAGGGTATTGCTGGCTTAAGGCTACCGGTGTTGTACACGAAGTGACCAATGCCATCATTGAAATTGCAAGAAATATTATCTTTTTCATTTTTCCAACTGTTTAATGATTCTTGATATGTATATCTCAGACTCCGGATAAAGAGCAATCTCTTGTTTTAAATATTTTAGCCCCTCCTCTTTTTTGCCTGTTTTATAAAGCAGGTAGCCATATTCAGAATTCAGTCCCGGAGGTACCACACCTCTGGCACCTTTTTGTTTCTCCGTAAGCTTTTTGTACAGCTCAACTACTTTAACTTGCAATTCTTCTGTGGGCTTCTTGCTATACTGATAGGTAACGTCCTCATAGTTATACCAAGAATACAATGTCTGAGTGGTAGTGCAAGACGACAATGCGGCTACTACAAACGCGGCTGATAATATCTTTTTCATCATGGTAGAATAATTTGCTTAACTTCTTGAGTCGATACGAATATTTTCTTGTTATATAGCGTTTTACCTTTGTAACTGACTGTCAAGGTTCTTGCACCCACACCTATCCCATATTGGGTTCCGTGTCTATTTGATTTTTTAGACTTCACCACTTTGGCATTAAAAGGCTCGGCGGAATCAATGGTGACCTGCACATCCTTACCGGCATACTGCTTTGAACTTACAAAAAGCAAATACGCCATGTCTTCCTTACCACTTTGTTGTGCTACAGGAAAATTTGCCTTACACCCCAAAAGCATTAAAGGCAGACTTAGTAAAATTAAATACTTTTTCATTTGACTTCTTCTATTAAATAGTTGCCCATATTCTCTGAATTAATATTTTCTGACGAGTTCACCTCTACAAAAGAATATTCTGTTTCGGGAGTATCGCCACCGGTAGATACGACTTTGGCCGCTCCTATCTTCTTGCCAGGCAGACTTATAAGAATTCCGGTTTGTGGGTTCTTTACTTTTTTCCCTTTTGTCATTACGGCGAATGTCATTCCTTCTTTTATTCCTTGACTCTTTCCTCCCGCTATAAGAACGGCATCCGAATCGTATGATAAGAAATAAGTTTTCCAAGGATTGTTGGTACATTTGTTGATAATATTTTCAACCAATTGACCGATTGCCTCGGAAATGGCTTTATCACTTAATGTCGCGTCATAGGCGGCTTGGCCGCCAATTCCCATGGTGGTTTTTGTTGTCAGTTCGGCCGTTCCCTTTGCTTCATCCGAATAGATAATCAACCCTGACGAAACCTCAACCAATCTTATGGCTACAGCAGCTTCGACGATTTGGGACTTTTGAGAAGAAAACACTCCGTTTTTTCCGATATTCTTTCTGCCATATTCCGTTATCGAACCAATAATCAGATAATCGGCTCCTAAAGAGGAGGATACATTGCCTCCTCTTTCACACTCCTCCAATAATTTTGACAAGTCACTTCTCTCTAATAACAGGAACTTTCCGGATGACGCCAGTTTGGCAGATAAGATGTCCAATGCCTGTTTTCCCATCGGATCATTCTCCTTGTCATAAAAAATACCTTTGGCATATTGAGTTTCATTGGAGAAACGTCCGATTGCCACTTTTCTTTTCAAGACCATTCCATCGTCTTTGACTTGTGCAGCAGGTGTTTCTACGATTTCTGTCTTGCGCTGGGCAGACATATTTGTAGATAATGCAAATACTGCCGCTAAGAATAACACTTTCTTCATTGTATCAACATTTAAAATTTTAATGATTTCACAAATATATATAAAGTCTCTTCTTGAGACATTGCAAATGTAATAACTTCCACCTTACAATTGCAGTATTTAACCAGACTTTTCGCAAAGACAATTTACGACACAGTTTATACAGTTTGAAACACACCTATCTCCGGAAAAGTTGCGCCCTGCATAAAAAAACAGATGCTGAAGCAAGCCGCACTCACAATCCAGAGGATGACCAACGTCCATTTCAGACCGACATTCATCGGCTGCCACTTGAACATCTGACTGAAAATGCCCCACACAAGGCTGATTAGAGGAATACCCACCACCAAAATGCCGGCAATATACATCACAATAGCCACTAACGGAGAGTCGGGCAACACCACATCGGCCGTCGGAAAGAGAGCTATCAGATCAGCACTGCCACCTATGGCCACCATGACCGCGGCAAACAGCAGTGCCACAAACACCACTCCGAACACAAACAATATCGGACTGCAAATGACGGCGAAGATAATCAGACAAACCTTCAGGAACCAACCTGCAATCATTACCAAGGTATCGCTGAACTTTTGCAGGAGAGTACGGGGCTTTTCGGACGACATATAATCGTTCACACCATTGGCCATCTTCTCGAAGCCGTCTGTCACGGTTCTGCCGATATTCTCTATCGTCACCGCTTCGCCACGCATGCTCAGCTTCTCGGCTGCCGTACGGGCCTCGGGTATAAGCAGCCAGCATACGATGTAAACCGGAATCAGAGTCCCTACCCCACACACCAGAATGACAAGCAGCAACAAGCGGAGTAAAGTTATATCCCATCCCAGATAGGCGGCCAATCCACTGACAACACCTCCCAACATCTTATCGTCCGGATTGCGGTAAAGGCGACGACGCGTAGTACCGTATGCTAATTCGCCGCGCCAAGTGCCATAACCTTTGCCAGCATTTTCAGTGCCCGAATCGAAGCCGCCGCTTTCTTTCCCGGCCTCCATATCTTCCGGTTTTCCCATACGGACAATGACCTCTTCGACATCGGCAATCGTAATCACCTGCGAACCGGTCGCCAGTTTCTCTACAAAAAGCTCGGAGATACGTCGTTCAATATCATCTACAATTTCGTCAGCTCCGGCTTCTTTGCTGAAATGCATCTTGAGATTACTCAAATAATTATCCAAAAGGCGGTATGCGTCATCGTCTATGTTGAAGACGGTGCCACCCAAATTCACAGTCAATGTCTTTTTCATAAAATCTACTATTATTTAATTGTTTAACTATCTTACTACTTTCTGTTTTATACGCGAATCCGGAGTAAAAAAGGAAGTAATAAACCGGCTAAAGAGCCGAGGCACTCCGACGAAATCGGTAACACCCTTATTCACACCTTTTATAAGAAGCTCCATAGATACAACATATTTCAAGAAAAACCTTGGTTTATTTTTACTAAAAACTCTGCGGATTTTTTACTAATTTCCCATCGGATTTTCAGTAAAAATCGGAGGGGTTTTTACTAAAAATTTATCGTGCAGATTTTCAAAGGGGCTTCAAAGATTTTCTTGTCAAATATTATTATCCCGAACTCACGTGTCTTTATATCAGTTTCGGCATTTATAAGCTCAGAAGCGGCTGATGTGATTGACAGTCTCGTTAAGTTCTCTCCAAGATGCTTCCAGTTCGCCGAGAAAGACCTCACCCTTTGCCGTCAACCGATAATACTTGCGGGGAGGCCCTTGTGTGGATTCAATCCACTCATAACTCAGAAGATCGTCGTTCTTCAGGCGGGTGAGCAACGGATAAAGCGTTCCTTCGACTACTATCAGCCGGGCTTCTTTCAGCTTCTGAATGATGTCCGAAGCATAAGACGGCTCTTTGTGGAGCAGCAGCATGATGCAATATTCAAGCATGCCCTTGCGCATTTGCGACTTTACATTGTTTACATCCATGATTTGATTTGACTTTTTGACTATTTACAAATCTCTGTTTCTTTATTGTTTTTTATTCTCTATCAGGTTGCTTTCTTGATAAACTTTCATTATACCAAGCTTATTTGTTTGGCTCAAATATATGCATTACTCTAATACTATGTATTACATAGTATTATTTATTGTCAATTATTAACAAATCAAGAAGGGGGGTATGTGCACTTGCTATTGTTGAACAGTCACGGGTCATCATCACATGTCGATGCAGGCACTTCTGCCACTATTCACCAACCGCTAAAGGCTAATCCCTCTTCCATCAATTTTCATTCCGCTGAGATAGGCGATTGCCACTCCGTAGTTTGTCATGGGCACTTGTTGCAAACGGGCATTGGCAATGCGGCTGAGCACATACTTACGGTTGAACATGCAAGCCCCGCAGTGGATGATTAAATCGTAGTCGGAAAGAGTGTCGGGGAAGTCGGTACCCGAAGCAATGTCCACTTGCAGCTTGGAACCGATACGTTGCCGCAACAGACAAGGCAACTTTACCCTGCCTATATCTTCGCCAAGAGGAGCATGAGTACAAGCTTCGGCAATCAGCACATGCGATTGTTCCGTCAATCGGTCGATGAAAGCCGCGCCTTCGACAAAGTAGTCGATATCACCTTTATATCCGGCAAAGAGCACGGAGAAGGAGGTCAGCAAGCTTTCTGCCGGCTTTTGCCGATAAACGACGGGAAAGGCCTGCGAATCGGTAATAATCAGCTTCGGAGGGCATACAAGCGTTTGCAAGGTGGAAGCAAGTTTATCGGTGGTACAGCTTATCACTATACATTTTTTATCCAACAGTTCGCGCAGCGTCTGCACCTGTGGAAGAATTAGGCGTCCTTTAGGCGCTTGTATATCCTGAGGCATGACCAAAAGAACCACATCTCCCTCTTGCACCAAATCGCCCGTGATATATTCTTCACCAAAATCCTCCGGCATTTTCTTCAGAATGGCCTGAAAAATCTCACTCACGCCGATACCTTCTTTGGCACTAACAATCAGGGGACGTTGACCGCAGTCGCTTTCTATCTGAAGAGCCAACCGGTCAATGTCCGGACGGAGGTCGGCCTTATTCAGAATGAGCACGGTAGGAATATGACGCGCATGCAGCGACTCCAGCCACTGCTTTTCCTCTTCTCCGCCATCTTCGCAAAGCAGCAGGGCAACGTCTGTTTTCTCCACCACTTTCAAAGTTCGCTCCACGCGCATACTTCCCAGTTCGTTTTCATTGTCATCAAAGCCGGGAGTATCGATGAAGAGACATGCACCGAGAGGATTTACCTCCATGGTCTTTGCCACAGGATCGGTCGTTGTGCCCGGCACAGCCGATACCAGCGCAATGTCCTGTCCGGTCAAAGCATTGATCAAACTAGATTTGCCACTGTTGCGCCTTCCGAAAAGCGCAATGTGCAGGCGAGTTGAATGGGGCGTCTGATTCATTTTTTTATTCACTTTTTGTTTCTAAAACCTGAAATCTCTTTTTCCTTGTTCTATCTCTTTCAGGTTTCTTAAAGCTATTTCTCTTACCTTCTCATTGGGGATATGGTTCATCTCTTCCCGAATCAGGCGTATTCCTTTTTCTCTTGTGCCGGGCGATGCGTAATCTTCCATATACTCTTTCAGTGTCATCAACGCGTTGGGTTGGCAGCAATTGGCTATCTGTCCATTTTTCAAGAGTGACATAAAGCGGTCGCCGGTACGCCCTTCACGATAACAGGCGGTGCAGAAGCTGGGGATATGTCCCAATTCGAGTAGCCAGTTCACCACCTCGTCCAATGTACGCCTGTCACTCACATCAAACTGTGACGAGTTTTCCTCTTTTTTCTTTTCAGACACGGCATAACCGCCCACACTGGTACGCGAACCGCCGCTGATTTGCGAAATGCCCAGTTCGAGCACCCTACGGCGTACAACTTCCGACTCACGGGTAGAGATAATCATGCCGGTATAAGGAACTGCTATACGCGTAACGGCCACGATACGGTAGAAGATGTCATCCGATATGGCATCGGGAAAATCTTCCGTCGAGACATCATTTGCCGGACAAATGCGCGGAACGCTGATGGTATGCGGACCTATTCCGAAAGAGGCTTCCAGATGTTCGGCATGCATCAGCAAACCCACAAAATCGTAGCGGTAGGTATTCAGCCCGAACAGCACTCCTATGCCCACATCGTCTATACCTCCCTCCATGGCGCGGTCCATCGCTTCGGTGTGATAAGCATAGTTGCTCTTAGGCCCCGTAGGATGCAACGCCTCGTAATTCGCTTTGTGGTAAGTCTCCTGAAAAAGGATATAGGTGCCGATACCGGCCTCCTTCAGACGGCGGTAGTTTTCCACACCGGTGGCAGCGATGTTCACATTCACCCTGCGGATGGCTCCGTTCTTATGTTTGATGTCATAAATGGTACGGATGGATTCAAGAATGTATTCTATAGGGTTACGCAGCGGGTCCTCTCCCGCTTCCAGCGCCAATCTCTTGTGCCCCATATCCTGCAAGGCGATGACTTCCTGTCTGATTTCTTCCTGTGACAGTCGTTTACGTAGAATGGTGCGGTTCTTAGCATGATAAGGGCAATATACGCAACCATTCACACAATAGTTGGATAGGTAGAGCGGAGCGAACATCACGATACGATTGCCATAGAACTTCTGTTTGATTTCGTTTGCCAAATGAAAGACACGCTCCATCAAATCCGGTTCTCCGCACTCCAGCAATACAGCCGCCTCCCGGTGTGAAAGTCCTCGACACAAGCCGGCCTTCTCAATCAGACGTTCTATCAGTTCGCGATTATTTCGATTTACCCGCGCATATTCCAAAGTCTCCAATATCTCCTGATGATGGATAAACGCCTCGGCTTGCCTTGACTTTACATCAAACTTCGTTTCATATTCTCTCTCCATGTCCTTTATTTGCTATGTTCCACTTTCATAATCTCCTCTCTCCTCCGATACCTCATATCCAATCTTTTTCAGCTGTTCCTTCAGCTCCCGCAAGCCTTCGGCAGACTCCGTCCCCACGGATACCTTGTTATCGTAGAGCGAATAGTCGGCTCGTCGCCCGGATGGAGAGAGGTTAGGCATCACCACGTTAGCTCCTGCCAGTATCCCTCGTTCTCTCCCATCGGGAGTGACCGTTGCCAATGCAGTGGTGGCAGGTATCAATGAGGTGGGCAACAGCAGTCGGAAGATGGAAATCAGTTTGAGGCATAAGCCGATGTCGCCTGACGGGAAAGCGGCAAAAGGTGTGTCATGATGAGGAATAAAAGGGCCAAGGCCTATCATCTCCGGACGAAAACACTCAATGAAGAGAACATCTTCCACCAAATGCTCCACCGTCTGATACGGACTTCCTACCATAACGCCCGTTCCAACCTGATAGCCAATCTCTTTCAGCCAATCCAGGCACTGCAACCGATGAGCAAGCGACATATCGGCGGGATGCAACTTGCCGTAATGCCTGGCATTGCAGGTTTCGTGCCGAAGCAGGTAACGGTCAGCTCCCGCCCGATAAAAGCGCTCATACACTTCTTGTGATTTCTCGCCCAACGAGAGAGTGACGGCACAGTCGGGGAAACGCTGGTGGATAGAGGCCACCACGCTCTCTGTCCATTCATCTTTCACATCAGGCATCTCACCGCCTTGCAATACAAAAGTACGAAAGCCCGACTGGTATCCTTCGTCACAACACTCAAGTATTTCCTCTCGCGTCAGTTCATAGCGGGCTATGCCGGCGTTTGATTTTCGTATTCCGCAATAATAGCAGTTATTGCGGCAATGGTTTGTTATTTCTATCAGTCCACGAATGAAAATCTTATTGCCAAAATGCGTCAAAGCCACCTCACTGGCTTGTTGATGCAAGTAGTCCGTTGTTCCGGCATCCCGGCAAAGCAATAACTGCTTATATTCTTCGGCAGTCAGTGTCCGGCTGCGGTGCAGTTTGTCAACCAAACTCCTCATGATACGGATATTTTGGGGAGGATACCATCAATAAGTCTTTGCCTGTTTGGCCAGTTCCTGCACTAATTTGCGTTTACCGGCCACCACCTCGTTGTGTGCAGACGGTCCGGTAATACACCCTCCTTCGCATGCCATCACCTCGACAAACTGTGCGGCAGCCTTGCCCGATTTGGCATAAGTCCGCAGCATAGCGATATTCTTCTTATCCAGATTAGCCAACTGAATGACTTTGATATCGGCAGCATCTTCCTTCAGATAGGATACTACGGCACCCATCACACCTCCGGCTTGTGCAAAGCCATGTGCTTCGCGCACCGAGGTAAATGCCATTGGATAGGGCTTGGCTTCTTCGGGACGGATGTCCAGACCGGCTAAGACTGAAGCTATTTCCTCAAAGGTCATGACAAAATCCACCGCTTCGTCCCGTTGGGCTTCTTTACGTTTAGCTAGACACGGACCAATGAATACCACTTTTGCATCAGGATGTTTCTTTTTCGCGATACGTGAGGCATAGTACATCGGTGACCCAGTATCCGATACATAAGGCTTCATTGCCGGAATATGCTTGTTCACCAACTCAATGTACGACGGACAGCAAGAGGTGGTCATAAATGCCTGGCCTTCTTCCAGCTTCTCTACCAGTTCGCAGGCTTCATTGCTCACAGTGTCCATGGCCCCTTGAGCCACTTCGACGATATCGGCGAAACCTACCTCTTTCAACGCGCCATACACTTGTTCAACGGGGACATCGAACTGTCCTAAAACAGAAGGTGCCACAATGGCTACCAACTCTTCGCCTCTACGGATGCGATGCAACACATCGAACACTTGCGATATCTCGAAGATAGCACCGAACGGGCAAGCGTTGAGACATTTTCCGCAATAGATGCACTTGTTCTCGTCAATGTGCTCTATCCCTTCTTCATCCTTACTGATGGCCTTTACCGGACAAGCCTCTTCGCAAGGTACGGGAATATAGACAATGGCATGATAAGGACAGCTTTTATGACAAATGCCACAACTGATACATACATCGTGGTCGATACGTGCCTGACTGTTCTCTTTCAGATGGACCGCATTCTTAGGGCAATTCGTCATACAGCTTCGGGCTATACATCCGCGGCAAAGATTTGTTATTTCGTAGTTTATCTGCACACAAGCCGAACAGGCTTCATCTATCACGCACATGATGCGCTCCTTCGGACTGCCGTTTTCTGCCCTATGCAGCGCACGGGCAGCATATTCCGACAACGGAGTAAGCTCATCCGTCTCGTCCTCCATGTCCAGCCCCAACAGCGGCAACGATTTATATTTCCATACTGCCCGTTCTTTGTGTATGCAACAGCGTCCTGCATGTTTCGACTTTTTCGGAGTCAACTCAATAGGCAAACGGTCTATTTTCTCTACGAGTTCGTTATTTTTCCACAGGCTCACCAGCTCTTTCAGCAATCTGTGGCGCACAATCATAGTGTTGTTGGTAAATGCCATAATATTTGTAAGGTTCAGAATTAGTCAGTAACGTTTGCAAAGATAGTATTTTTAGAATAATAAGCACAGTCCACAGTTCACTCTTCATAAAAAACAGATATCTTACTCGTTTGCGGAATTAATATTCTGGGTCTGTGTTGAATCGTGTAGGCAACATATAATGAGAATCCGGAAAAAGTAGTACATTTGCATTCATGGATACAAACATGCTATTCTCTATCGGTTTCAATTTGTCTTTTCCATGGAAAGTAATTAAGAGTGAGTTCCGTTATTGCTCACATATCCATCTCTTGGAAAAGCCTATAGTCTCAAGGAGGGCCTCGTTGATAGAGCCAGGTTTTATTTTCTAAGGGTTAAAATATACAGAACAACATGAATCAAGATACTATTTGTGCCATAGCCACCGCCCAAGGAGGCGCCATAGGTTGCATCCGCGTCTCCGGACCGAAAGCAATAGAAATCACTTCGTTCATCTTCACCCCTGCCGCCACCAAGAAGATATTGGAAGAAAGCAAACCATACACACTCACCTTCGGTCGCATTCACGAAGAAGAAACAATCATCGATGAGGTACTGGTCGGTTTGTTTCGTGCCCCACATTCATACACCGGAGAAGATTCCACCGAAATCACCTGCCACGGTTCCGGCTATATCTTGCAAAAGATACTGCAACTACTCATCAAAAACGGTTGCCGCATGGCACAACCCGGAGAATATACCCAACGCGCATTCCTCAATGGGAAAATGGATTTAAGTCAGGCAGAGGCTGTAGCCGACCTGATAGCTTCCTCTTCTGCCTCAACCCATCGTCTTGCCATGAATCAGATGCGAGGAGGTTTCAGTAAAGAGCTTACAGCTTTGCGTAATCAGCTACTGCATTTCACCTCCCTCATCGAACTGGAGCTGGACTTCAGCGACCACGAAGAGCTGGAGTTTGCCGATCGATCCGAACTCTGCCAACTGGCCGACGGTATCAAAAATGTTATTTCGCGTCTGGTACACTCATTCAGTGTAGGGAATGCCATAAAAAACGGCATTCCCGTAGCCATAATCGGTGAAACAAATGCCGGCAAGTCCACACTACTAAACACTCTGTTAAATGAAGAAAAAGCAATTGTCAGCGATATCCATGGAACGACCCGCGATGTAATAGAAGATATAGTCAACATTGGTGGCATCACTTTCCGTTTCATTGATACAGCCGGCATCCGAGAGACCAATGATCCCATTGAAAGTATCGGCATTGAACGTACCTTTCAAAAATTAGAGCAAGCAGAAATCGTTCTCTGGATGATTGATGTAACTGACACAACACTTCAGACATCACAGATATCCCGACAGATACTCTCCCGCTGCGAAGAGAAACAGCTTATTCTTGTATTTAACAAGACCGACTTGGCAGAGAACCCTTCCTGCATATCTTCTACCCTCTCCTTTCCGGAGAAGATACAGTCCGTCGCAATTTCCGCCAAAAGGCAAATCAACATTGATGCCCTGAAGCAGATGTTGGTTGCTATCGCCAATCTGCCAACCGTAACTCAGAGCGATGTCATTGTCACGAACTTCCGTCATTATGAAGCCCTTACTCATGCCCTTGAAGCCATCCAACGAGTTCAGCAAGGTCTGACCGATAATCTTTCCGGAGATTTTATCTCACAAGATATCCGAGAGTGTATCTTCCATTTGAACGACATTGCAGGAGAAATCACAAATGACATGGTACTTAAGAATATATTTGAGAAATTTTGCATCGGCAAATGATGGCTTGTAAACAGCCATAAGCAACCATAGCCATTTAGAATAAAGTCGCTGAAATCCAGCGACTTTTATTTTTATGCCCATTCCTATCAATTCTGACAGACTGCCGATTTTCAGCATCTTTTACCCCAGTTCGGGATAATCCTTTTTGTTAAATATAAGTTTTAGTGTCTTCGGCTAGGTACACAAGAAGCTCTCCGTTCATGGGACATGGACGGTTATGCTGAAAATGTTTTCTTATTAAAAATGCGTTGCGCTTAAAAAAGGCTCAACTGTTTGGTGTTCTCGATGGTGTATCCACCAAGGGCTTTGGGTTTGTTCCCAAAGAAGCAGTATGCTCCCAATGCGGAAATGATATTCATGATGAAATTCGCAAGGGCCCTGTGGCGTGAATGCACTAATTGCGCAGTGTTTTTCAGCATGTCGTTGATGGTTTCAATGATGTGTCTTTTGCGCAGCATCATCCTGTCATAAAAAGGCATCAGTTTGTTCTTCATGTTCACCCTTAGCCCAGTGACCAGTTGTATGCCATCCTCGAAAAGGAAGTCAAAGAGCTTTTTCGAGATGTAGTCTTTGTCGGCAAAGAGCTTGCCGTACAGTCGTTTAGCCAACACCTCAAACACATTTGGATCCTTGTCGCTGACATTTGCGCCAGTGAGGACAAACGCAATAATCTCGCCTCTGTCATTGCAAGCCAGATGGAGTTTGAATCCATGGCACCAGCCCATGGTTCCCTTGCCATCATCCGTTGCAATGCCCTTGAACACCTTGTTGGCATACCGCCTAAGATTGTGGCACACGGGTATCATGGTGGAGTCCACAAATGTAATGCCCGTGCATCTGCCGAATACTTGGAGGTTCAGGAAGAACATCAGGGGGAAGAACACACGGCTCTCGAGTTCCACGAAACGGTTGTAAGACACCGCGTCAGGGAAAAACGACTTCAACATACCCTTGATGAAGAACAGATAATAGTGTTTGAAGTTGCGGAACGAACCGAAATGGAAATAGAGCAGAATGGTCATGATTTCGCTGTCAGACATGGATGCCTTGCGTCTTCTGCGCTTCACTCCGGCCTCACCCAAAAGCAGTTTTCCCGCATTTTCTGACTTAAATTGTTTGCAGAAATCATCAATAACACAAAATAAAGCAGTAACTTTGTAATCGGTAGTCTTAATCATGATGTTTGTAGCTAATTGATTATCACTTATAAAGGTACAAAATCTTGATTAGACTACCAACTTTTTCTCTTACTATTTTTCGACTTTCTTATCCCGAACTGGGGTAAATCAATAAATCATTTTTTAAGAAACTGTTTAAAAATTATTCGTAATATTTATTAAGCATGATTTTACAGAAAGCTAACTGCACCATCACCACAGCTGTTTCCGCATAGTACTCGTAGTCAATAGTAAGCCTTCTAAAATTCTCAAGCCATGCAAAACTTCTTTCCACAATCCAGCGTTTGGGTAAAACATGAAATTTCGATGGGCATTCATCAGGTCGTAAAACAACCTCTAATTCCCATCCAAATTTATCTATTATCCAATCAGCAAGGCCTCCCCTATATCCTCCATCAGCGAGGATTTTAACCAAACATGGAAATTTGAATGCAAGTTTATCAATAACTTGCAGGGCACCCTTGCTATCATGAATATTAGCTTCATGAACTGCAATTGACATTGGAAGTCCAAGAGTATCAACGATTACATGCAGTCTTCTCCCTTTAATCTTTTTGTTGCCATCAATGCCTCTATCAGAATCAACATGATGAGAAGTCTTTACACTTCTGGAGTCTATAATTCCTAAACTTGGACTTTCATTCTTTCCTAGTTGTTTGCGCACATTCGCATGAATGATGCCTAGTAAATCTTCAATTACACCTTCATTTTTCCATTTATTGAAATAGTAGTATACACTCTGCCAAGGTGCAAAATTACTAGGGAGCATATGCCATTGACAGCCTGTTTTGAGCAAGTAGAGAATAGCATCAAAAATACCACGAATAGAATATTTCCTTCTTCTCTTGTGTGTATTTACTATTTTTTTTATAAATTGCCACTGTTTATCAGTGAGGTTGGTTGAATATTGTTCCATAACTTAATGCCTTTGCAACCATAAAGTTATAAATAATATATCAATCAACCAACTGATATTCAATATAATAAACGTATATATAGTAATTATCTTAATTCATTTTTAAACAGCTTCTAAATATATCATAATGAAATCAATCAAGGAATTATATCGCATCGGTACCGGTCCGTCCAGCAGCCACACCATGGGACCTCGTAAGGCTGCTGAAATTTTTCTGAGCAAGCATCCGGAAGCAACCTCATTTAAAGTAACCTTGTATGGTAGCCTTGCAGCTACAGGCAAAGGACACATGACAAATGTTGCTATCACTGAAACACTGCAATCGGCAGCACCGGTTGAGATTATTTGGGAACCTAAAATATTTCTTCCTTTCCACCCCAATGGTATGAAGTTCGTATCTTTGGATAATGAAGGAAAGGAAACAGATCAATGGACTGTCTTCAGTGTTGGTGGCGGTGCTTTGGCAGAAGAGAGTGAGGGGGCCTCATCCATAAATACTCCGGATGTATATGAAATGTCCAAAATGACTGAGATTCTTCAGTGGTGCGGACGTACGGGAAAGAACTATTGGGAATATGTCAAGGAGTGCGAAGAAAGTGATATTTGGGATTATCTGCGAGAAGTGTGGAAGACCATGCAGGCTGCTGTGAAACGCGGATTGGAGCAAGAAGGAGTATTGCCCGGCTCGCTGAATTTGCGTCGAAAAGCGTCTACCTATTATATACGCGCCAGTGGATACAAGCAGTCACTTCAATCACGTGGACTGGTGTTTTCCTACGCATTGGCTGTAAGTGAAGAGAATGCATCAGGAGGTATTATTGTCACTGCGCCGACTTGCGGATCATGTGGTGTAGTTCCGGCCGTACTTTATCATCTGGCAAAAAGCCGTGACTTCAGCGACATACGCATATTGCGCGCTCTTGCTACAGCCGGATTGGTAGGAAATATTGTAAAAACCAATGCTTCTATATCGGGGGCTGAAGCCGGATGCCAGGCAGAAGTGGGTGTAGCATGCTCCATGGCTTCGGCTGCTGCCAATCAATTGTTCGGAGGAAGTCCGTCGCAAATAGAGTATGCTGCGGAAATGGGTTTGGAACATCATTTAGGAATGACGTGCGACCCTGTGTGTGGTCTGGTACAAATTCCGTGTATCGAACGCAATGCCTACGCCGCCGCACGTGCTTTGGATGCCAACCTCTACTCTTCGTTTACCGATGGCATGCATCGTGTGTCGTTCGACAAGGTAGTGGCTGTGATGAAAGAAACCGGCAATGATTTGCCCTCACCATACAAGGAGACTAGCGAAGGAGGCCTGGCAAAGGATTATAATCCAATGTAAAAGAAATACTACTAAAATATCTTCTAAGAAAATAGGGTAGATTCCAATAGCAAATGCAAATTTATATGAGTAAGTTGTAAAACTCTTGTTTTGGTGTAGAGAAATTAAGTTTTGATGTGCTGCAGCCTGTGCCGACAACTCTTGTAGAGTTCGCTTCCGCAGGAACGGTCGAAGTGGATGTAGCTGTAAATGGTTTCGACGCAGACGCACGCTTTTCCCTTACGCAGCATCCATTCCCGGATTTGCTCGGGCGACCATTGCTCATTAACTATGAATGCGATGATTTCTTTCGCATCTCGAGACTGAATTTACGATGTTTGCGCATCTGTCGTTTACGTTCATCGCACTGCTTTTGGGCAACGCCGTAATGGTAATGGTGCCGTCCTTGGTTACGTTTTAACCTGAGTTCGGGATAAGCCAGGCTGTTAATCCCATCTTTGTCCAGTTCTCTGGTAGGGACATGACACATCTGCCATCCAAACTCCTTGGATGTCTCTCAGAAGCAACCTGCAAAAAGGTTGTTGGTTCGACAGACAACTTACCGTATAACGGCAAGCCGTCCATCAACATTCTCAATGCAGTAGTCAATGTTGATGGACGGTTTCTTTTCGAAGAAGCTGTAAGCTGCCAAAACGGAAAGGACGTTCATGGCAAAGTTGAACACGCTGCGATGTCGCGAGTGCACAAGTTGGGCTACGTTTTTAAGCTCGTCGTTGATGGTCTCAATGACAGACCTTTTGCGCAGCAGTATCTTGTCATATAGTGGCATGAGTTTGTTTTTCATGTTACACTTCAGGCCCGTTACCATTTCGACACCATCGTTGAAAAGCCTTTCAAACAATCCCTGAGATATGTATCCCTTGTCTGCGAACAATTTCCCAAACACGTTGTCTATCAATCTGTTGAACACATCAGGGTTTCTGTCGTCAACATTCGCCTTAGTGAGCATGAAATTGAGCAACTCGCCTCGCTCATTGCATATGAGGTGTAGCTTGAAGCCGAAATACCACCCCATGGTGTTCTTGCCCACCTCAGCATAACCACGAAACACCTTGTTCCTTTTTATGAGTTTGTTGTGGCATACAGGGACGCACGTGCTGTCAATGAAGCTTATGCCCGTGCACCTCCCAAAACAAAACAGTTGGAGGAACAGCATCATCTCAACCGCAACTCTGGATTCAAGCTCAACAAAGCGGTTGTATGAAAGCTGACTTGGGAACAAATCACGCAAGTACACCTTGACATAAAAGAGGTAATAATGCTTGAAATTGCGGAAAGTGTTGAAGTGGAAACAGATGAGAATTGTCATGATCTCGGCACGGCTCATGCTCCATTGGCACTTACGGTGCTTGCGTCCGTCTGCCTCACAAATGGCCATACGGGATCTCTCTCTTTGTCATATTCCTGGCAAAAATCATCGATAATACAGAAAATTCCAGTAATTTTGTTCTTGGTAATCTCCATAACTATAGTCTCCTTTGAATTTATAATTAATTGATTTACAACAATAAAGGTACTAGAAATTATTGAGATTACCAACTTTTAAGCAACGTTTCTTATCCCGAACTCAGGTTATTAACTCGCGGTAAACAGTGCTGTAATGCACATTTATCGTATCTGCAACACGGCTTTTAAACTTTGATTTATGTGCATAATCCCCCTTACCCATATCTGTATGATGTGGGTGCAAATATGATTATTGATAATCAATCTGTTATGTATATTTCAAAACTAAATTTATTTCATTTTTGAGCTAAAAGATGTAGCACTTTGGTTAAGTTTAGCGATAATTCTCTGACGATTTCAGCCGTTCCTTTGATTTTGTCAGCGACTTTCTTCCTTTTGTTTTTCCAGATAGCCAATATTGCCAACATCATTCTCTGGATTGTATCAAGGGTTCTGGCCGCTCTTCCGGTTTTACGCTTTATGCTGTCCTGCCGTAGGTTGTAGTCCAAGTCCCAGTGCATACTCTCAATCGACCAGTGTTGCCTGGTTATCAGGCCTAATTGTTTGGCTGTACCGTCAAGGCTTGAGATGTAAAGTCTCTGTTCGGACGCACAGTGACCGCCGGATTTCTTTTCCGCACTTGTAAGCATCTCTATGACAGTCAGCCTTCCGTTCCATTTCTCCCGGTCTGCGATAAGTCCTTCCCCACGGTATATGCGACAGATTCTCAATTCAATCCTGCCATGCTCAAGACTGGGGCCTTCCGTGTAAACATCTGACGGTGTGGCTGTCTTGATTTTATCCTCAAGTACGTAACGCAGGGATTTTTGGTTTGCTTTAAGCTCGATGACAAAGTCTCCTCCCTTTTCCCTGATCTTGTCTATGATTGATTTCTGGAAAGACATTGCATCAGCGGTGACGATGCAGCCGGAGATCTCTATTTTATCCACTAATCTGGGAACCGATTTAATCTCGTTGCTCTTCTTCTCGCATGCATCCGTAGCGAGAGTAATCCCGGAATTGAGTGAATAGGCTGATACTATATCCGGATTACGTCCGTTTTCATGCACGGTGCCTCTCATGGCTTTACCGTCCACACAAATAATCTCAGCCTCCTTGTTGGGGAGTTCCTTGCGGAAGGAATCGACGAACGCGGACATACGACAAGCCATCGCTTCATCATCTATGCTTTTGAACACACGACATAGCGTGGCCTCTGACGGCAAGCCGCCCAGCAGGATACCCATTGAGTGAAAGCGTTTCAAATATCGTTTGCCAAACCCGATTATCTCGGCTCTGGTGATACACTTGCTGAGCCTGCCCAATATGACAAGCATAAGTATGTCTTCAAGTTTATGCTTGAAATTGCCTTTCCCGGTTCTACGGTATTCAGGTACTGAAGTTACGAACTCCCTCAGATGTTTCATGGTGCTGCCACTCGGACAGCCAAAGTGTTTCTTTTTTACTATTATTAAATGCAAATACTTGTATATCAGATAAATAATGACTATTTTTGCTGCTGCAAAAATCAAGGTGGAAGACAAAATAGACATCACGTCGCTCTTGAAATCCGCCTATTAAAAAATCTTTTATATGATTAAAAAGAAACACCGAAGACGGTGCTTCGGCATCGTTATGTGCGAAAATAACGCTGTTTCCCGGAACTACAAGTGTTTTTAAATGAAAAAGCCGTGTATGTGCAATGTCTTTACCGACATTCTCTTTTTCAGCAATACAAAAATAGGTAAGCTTTCGAATAAATACACATTACCCCCCTTAGGGTTTGATTGTAGTTTTGTACTCGCGAAAACAATCAAACCCTAATTGTTATGAACAGATCCAAATTTGAAGAATTGGAATTGCAGGTTCAACAAAGCGCCCTGCCATTGAAGTTGTACCTGCAACAGGCAGGTGTAAGTTATTCAACCTATCATTACTGGCGTAAAAAATGTGCCGCAGAAACAGACAGTCTGAAACAGGAGTTGGCTCCCATCAGTTTCAAGCGCCCCACTGCAGAACTGACCTTGGGTGAACAGGTGCCGCATGGTGTAGCCCTGCTTTTCCCCCCAACGGTCTCCGTGCCCACTTCGGGAGCGGATCCGAGAAGCTGTTGATGGAACTGCTAACCCATAGTCTCGAAGATGCCCATGTTTAGCCTGAACGATACGATGCGCTACTTTCTGTGTCCCGGCAGGACAGATATGCGCAAGGGCATCAGTTCGCTGTGCGGACTGGTGCATGAGAAGATGAAGAGCGAAGTGAGGAACGGTGACGTGTTCATCTTTGTCGGGTCCAGCCTCAATCTCATGAAACTGCTTCATGCGGAAGACGGCGGCATGGTGATGTACGTCAAACGGCTGGAGGCAGGTCGCTTCAAACTGCCGGAATACGATCCCGAATCAAACAGCTATCCCATGGAATGGCGTGACCTGGTAATGATGGTTGAAGGCATTCAGGAGAATCCGCAGCAGAGGCTCCGGCGACTTAGGGCCGAGCGTAAAGAGTACCATGTATAACCTGTTTTTCTGAAACAAAAGTAGTGTTCCTATTGTGCAATCCGCTAATATTTAGTATCTTTACATCTATAAAAAGAGACAGACAATGGATGAAAAAGATACATTACTCAAGACGATAGAAGGGCTGAATACCTCTGTTGCTTCATTGTCTGCCATCAACAAAAAACAGGCAGAGCAGAATGAAAAGCTGCAGGAACGTATCAAAGAGTTGACGGCTCAGGTCGCATGGCTGAACCGCCAGCTCTTTGGCCGTAAAGCAGAAAAGCTTCCTGTCTACGACCCCAACATGCCGGATCTCTTTGCGGATGAATTTGCCGGCCTGCAGCGAAAGGCCGAAGAAAAGCGTGACGAAGCGGTGGAGAAGATGGAAAAGGAGTCCGCCGAGGAGAAGAGACAGAAGCGGCAGAACCGAAAAATGATGGAAGATCTGCCTGTACTCGAAACCGAAGTGATTGAGCCGGATGGCGTGGACCTTTCCCTGTACCGCAGAATAGGCGAAGAGGTAACCCGTGTTGTCAAACACAAACCGGGAATGCTCTATGTAAAGGAAATCATCCGTCCCAAATATGCGCTCAAGGACAACACGCGTCTTCCACCCGGGGGACAGAAAGGTGTGGAGATGGCTCCCATGCCGCTGATGCCCGTTGACAAGTGCATCGCCGACACCAGCCTGCTTGCCGAAATCCTCCTCCAGAAATACGAGTATCACGTTCCGTTCTACCGTCAGATACAGCAGTATCGCCACCTTGGCATGAAAGGACTGACGGAAAGCACGCTGGACGGATGGTTCAAGAAAACGGTAGAACTGCTGAAACCGCTGTACGAAGCGCTAAAGCAGGAAGTCTTTTCCTGTGACTATGTGCAGGCGGATGAAACCACCGTTCCGGTCATCAACAAGGAAAAGCACAGGGCCGACAAGGAATACCTCTGGATGGTCAGGTCGGTCCTAGAAAAACTGGTCATCTTCCATTACGACGGGGGATCGCGGGCCGGAGCGGTCATCGAATCCCTGGCTAATCAGCACCACTTCAAGGGTTACCTCCAATGCGACGGTTTTGCGGGTTATGAAACAGCCTTCAAGACCAACCCCGGTGTGCACCTGGTCAACTGTCTGGTACATATCCGCCGGCATTTTGAACAGGCGCTTGATGAAAATAGGGAAATGGCCGAATATGGGCTTACGCAGATACAGAAAGTCTATCAGATAGAGCATGGCTGCAATGACGCAGGCTTGTCGTATGAAGAACGCAAGAACAAGCGTCAGGAACTGGCCCGTCCCATCCTGGAAGCCATGAAGGCATGGATGGAAGCGGAAGGTATCAAGTACAGCCCCAGGTCACAGGCCGGCAAAGCCATCACATATACCTATACCCGATGGAACAATATGATGCGGTGCCTGGAAGACGGACGTCTGCTATGGGACAACAACCTGGCGGAAAATGTCATCCGCCCCATCACACTGGGACGAAAGAATTACCTCTTCTGCGGCAACCACGAGGCGGCCGTCAATATGTCTGTAATCTGTTCCCTGCTGGCTACTTGCAAAGCACACGATGTGAATCCGAGGGATTATCTGAATGACATCATTGCCCGAATGCCCTATCATAAGAAGGCCACACATGAGGAACTCATAAAGCTGCTTCCGCATCAATGGAAGTTGCAACATCCGGAGAGTGTGTTGACCAAACAGGCAACAGAATCCAGTAACTGACCCCCAGCTGCAAAATATAGGTTCAACAAAACAATAGCGACTGCAACTATTTGGTTTATAGTGACAGTCGCTATTGTTGTATAGAAAGGTTCAAAACCTGTAGTGCTTCGAATGCTTACAAAAATAGTGTATCTTTCCTCTAAAAAGAAAAATCTCCATCTATTATATATCCATATTTAGTCGTCCCTTAAAAACTATATTTCAGCGTGAAGTTTGTAAAAGCGAACTTCACGCTGAAATATAGTTTTTAAGGGACGACTAGTTACTTAACCGAAAACCACATCGCTGTAAAGCAGCGTCCAATTTATTGGTGTTATACGTCAGGGCTTCATTCAGGTCGAAGATGCGACGGTTATACTTGCGCATATCCTGCACGGTCTTCTCCGGCACAAAACTTCCCCGAATCAGATGCTTCAACAGACACTCCGCTATCC
Organism: Bacteroides zoogleoformans; assembly: GCF_002998435.1. Classification (NCBI taxonomy): domain Bacteria; kingdom Pseudomonadati; phylum Bacteroidota; class Bacteroidia; order Bacteroidales; family Bacteroidaceae; genus Bacteroides; species Bacteroides zoogleoformans. The sequence goes on from NZ_CP027231.1 coordinate 551,323, forward strand.
ATTGGGCATCTTTCACATCACTCTTGCGACCGGGAAGCTGCTTAAAAAATAAGGATTTACCAATTTGAGCGACATGCTATCGCACAAGGCATTCCACACCGGAACCCAATAGGTCGAGGTGCTTTCCATTGCCGCCTCTGTCACCCCATGAGGAACCATATCCGAACACATAAGTTGCAAATCCGGAGTCAATGTGCCATAAACATTTGCAAAAATAACGGTCTCTGCAGTGTCCAACACACAGAGATAAACTGTATCTTGTGCACATTGAGGCCGGCCACGATTCTGTCTTTGTCCATATTTGAGATTTTTTAGTTACACTCTTTAAATATAGGACATTCGTAACAATTAAACAAAGCATGAAGCTGAGTTTGTGGGCCGGCCTCGGTTTTTATTACGCCGGTATAGAAAAACTCGATTTTTCTATATAATTTTGTGCTGAGGTTAATTGATGATATTGTCATATGACAATACAAAGTTGATTAATCTCGGGGAGATTTCGGTCTCCCTTTTCTCTTTTTTTGTATTGCTACTGAAATCTTTTGTCTCGTCGGGGCTTTCAGCCCCTTGCCGACAGCGTTCCCCGAGTGTTTTTCATAGTCATCTTATAATAACAGAGAATATTTGCACTTCTTAGTGGGAATTATCTAGTTCATGAAATGAAGTTTACCTCAAAAATCATGAGCTATTCATTTTTTAGATATCAATATGGAAAAAATTACTCATTTCCTTCTTCGGTTGTTTCCTCAAAATCTGTCATGCCGCTTGCTACTAACAGATTATACCAAGAAATCAATTTTTTAATATCCGAAAGATATACTCGGTCACGGTCAAAATCCGGCAATACTTCAGCCAAATAGCCACGCAACTCATCAGCGGTGGCCTTTTTCAAGTCCATTGTCACAACAGCGCCGTTTTCTTTTTTCTTCATGGAAAGTAGAACCTCTTTCAAGGGAATATCTTCTGTATCTGTATACATGGCAATATCACCTAAAGAAATTATCTTCTCATTGCTGTAAGCAGGAAAACGTTTCTTATCAATAAGTGATTCTACAATTAACATTTTTTTCCCTTGAGAAATGAGTTTATACAATCCGGGTTTACCGGAAATAGACAAAATAGTCTTCAACATAGTATATTCAATTTTTATTATTAGTAGTTTTTTTTGGGTGGCAAAGATAATGCAAGCCGAAGACAATACAAAATAAGCCTGCTTATTTTTATGGTTAAGGATAACAGCTATTTTTCAGAGGTGCAATCTGTTGTTTCGTACAATGACTTAATCAAATTCAGAATCTGTGAAATTAAAGGAGTATTATCGTCATTTGTAATCACGAAGTCGGCATATTCACGTTTCTTCTCATCATCCATCTGACTTTGAATGCGCTTTTCTATTAATTCGCGCGAAGAAACATCTCGCCGGATTGCGCGCGAAATACGCAACTCTTCAGGGGCATAAATCATCACTATCAAGTCTACTTCATTGGTAAAACCCGCTTCAATCAAGATGGCAGACTCAATGCCTACTATCTTGGCATTGCTATGATGATGTACCCACTGTATGAAATTCTCTCTCACACAGGGATGGACAATGTCATTAATAATCCGGGCATGTTCCGGATCGGCGAATAAATAAGATGCAAGTAACTGTTTGTTCAGCGTACTGCCGCAGTAGATTTCCTTGCCAAGCAAAGCTTGTAGTTTCTTACGAATGAAAGAATCAGAACACATAAGCCGCTTTGCCTCTACATCCGATATATATACCGGAACACCCATTACTTGCAGTAAATGAGAGACCATGCTCTTCCCACTACCGATGCCGCCGGTGATACCGATTTTAATTGCCATATGCAGAAGGAACTTGCTCTATTAGAAAATCTACTTGTGCCGGATTACAACGTATCTGACTTACACCTTTTGGCAGATTCTTGATTCTCACCGTATACTTATCGGAACCTAAATGTAATAGTTCCTCATACGATATATAAATATGAAAATCTTCGGCTGTAATTTGTCTGAAACGAGTTAAGCCAATATGAAAAGTAACTTGTACTTTCGAGGGAAAAGTGCGGAGTACTTTATCTGCCGGAAAATTGACTCCACGTAGTGGTACCTCCACTGTTTTTTCCGTATAAATATCGACCGGTAGTCTCATTTCAACAGAAGCCGGGACAAACTTCACTCCTTTCTGGATGCGCAAAGGCACCCGACTTTTTAAGCTATCTGATATATTTTCCAGTTTTAGGCGCTGTGTATAAGCTGTTGTAATTGTGTCTAATACAGCTTCAGGAGCATATGCCAATACAGAGTCGGGATAGAATATAGTATCTGAAAGATAATATTCACGCCCGGCACTTACCGTACCATTCAATCTTACCGGCACCAATTTGGATGCTCCCATTGAGTAGATATATTCCAATGTATCGGGTTTTAGTGAAAGCAAACGGGTAGATGCGTTCAGCTGATTCAGCACTATCTTTTCAAACTGCGAGACAGATATTCTTACTTGATTATCTCCTCCTTTATAATCGGCATAATCAAGAGTGATAGGATAAAAACTCTTCCCTAACATATAATTGAAAAGTACTGTTCCCTTGTCCTTTACCTTGATATGAACTTCGGAAACCGGTTCAGAGGTTATTACGACATTATTTGGAACCCCTTTCAAACGTACCGGAATAGAGAAAGTCGTTTCATAATCATTGTTCAAGGTCTGCAATAACCAAAATCCACCTGCTACAAGAAAGAAGAATAAAAAAATGAAGAATTCTCTGCTTTTATCACTAAGCAGAAAATTCTTCACTTTCTTCGTTATCTTCAGATATATATGTCCTATATTTCTGCATTCGAACATAGGCTTACGCTCTTATTATTTAGAAGCCTGATTGCTGTTTGCATCGGCAGCTGCGGCAAAAATAGAATTCTTGTCTATACGAACCTTTACGTTAGAAGCTATTTCAAGCGTCACATCATTATCATTGATTTCTTTGATAACTCCATGAATACCACCGGCAGTGATTACCTTTTGGTTCACTTGAAGCGATTTGCGGAAGTTTGCTATCTCCTTTTGCTTCTTGTTTTGGGGACGAATCATAAAGAAATACATGATAACGAACATGGCTATCAGCATAATCCACATTAAACTTCCACTGCCCGGAGCGGAAGCGGGAACTTGCAGAAAAAATACGGTCATAATATTCATAAATACTCAATTTTTGATTTTGTTTTTTATTATTTAAACAAAGGTATTAGTTTTTTGTCAACTTACCTTCTTTTTTCAATTGATTAACTATTCCATCTAATGTTCCATTAACAAAACTTCCACTTTTGGCTGTACTATATAATTTTGCAATGTCTACATATTCATTTAATGAAACACTTATCGGTATATTGGGAAAACTCAAAATCTCAGCTAATGCACATTGCATGATGATAACGTCCATAAAAGCTACACGTTCCAAATCCCAATTGCGAATGTTTTCGCTAATCAAATGGCGATAGTAATCGCAATTCAAGATAGTTCGACGGAACAAACGCCGTGCAAATTCCTGATCTTCATCATCCTTGAATTCAGGCAGCAATGCTTGCCCGGCTCCGTTCTTTTCATCAAAACGCTTGATGGTCTTCAACACGAAAGTATCTACAATTTCCTTATCATCATTCCAATAGAGACTTTGATCTTCGAGGAGTGCATCTAAATCGTTATTATTGAAGATAAATGCTTTATATAGCTTTCTCCACAACTCCCGATCATTTTCGTAAGAATCATCAGACGAAACCATGTACTCTTTATAGATATCAGATTGTAGAATTTTCTCGTACAATCCTTTGACAAAATCCTCGTCGTTGCCCCAAGTGCGTTTTTGAGTAGTGATGAATTCTGTTAACTGTTTGTTTACTTCCAATTGTGAAATGAATTTGTTTTCTACAAATTTCATGTTAGGATACAATTCTTCGGTTGTAGGAGCTAATTTGGCTTTAGCTGCATCAATACGTTTTTGTGCATAGTTCGTCAGAGCTATCATCAGCATCAGCAGATAATTATATAAGTCGTATGCCTTTGAGAGACTAAAGAACAACTCTTTCTCCGCTGAGTCTAAATTTTTACTGCCGTTCTGATAGTAAGCATATACAATTTGTATAATCTTAAGACGAATAAGAACTCTGTTGATCATAATTATATAGTAAATTCTTTAAATTGAAGTGCAAAAGTAGATATTTTAAATGAGTTTACACAAACAAATCACATTTTTTAATGCAGAAGTTGATTATCCCATATTTTTCTTTTGATGATTGAAAAAAAAACATCAATTTTGAAGCCGGTAAAAGATATCGGATAAAAATCCGAACGGTCTTTGTTACTCATTATCCATAAGACCGATGATTAAAGAAATATATCCCAATAATAGAGACTTATTAAATTATGGAAGACATTAAGAAGAAAAACGCATCGGACATGAACGAAAAGGAGATTATATTCTCTCAATCCATCAAAGCTGGTAAACGTATCTACTATTTAGACGTTAAAAAGAACAGAAAAGACGAATTGTTTCTTGCTATTACGGAGAGCAAGAAAGTCGTAATGGGAGAAGGAGACGATTCACAAGTAAACTACGAAAAACATAAAATCTTTTTATATAAAGAAGATTTTGAAAAGTTCTTGAACGGGCTTCAACAATCCATTGATTTCATTCAAGGGCAACAAGGTTGTTATACAAGATCTGCCGCAGAAGAGAATCCTGAAGAGTATGCCCCCAAAGCAGAATCTACAAAAGCAACATCTTCTTTGGAAGAGGAAATAAAAATAGATATTGATTTTTAAACCATAATCTTTTGATAATTCAAAAAGATGCTGTACTTTTGCACCGCTTTTTTGCGGCATTGTGTGATAAAAACACATCGTGTAATGGTGAATTAAGCAAAATAAAGAACTACTTAATTTAGAGTAACACAAAAAATAAAAAAATGAGATCAATTGAAGTAAAAGGAACTGCAAGAACCATTGCAGAACGTTCGTCTGAACAAGCGAGAGCCTTGAAAGCTATTCGTAAAAACAATGATGTACCTTGCGTACTTTATGGTGGCAGGGAAAACATTCACTTCACGGTACCGGCAGAAGGTTTGCGCAATTTGGTATATACTCCCCATATTTACGTAGTAGATTTAATTATTGATGGCAAGAAAGTAAATGCCATCATGAAAGATATCCAATTCCATCCGGTAAAGGATACTATCCTGCATGTTGACTTCTATCAAATTGACGAAACTAAACCTATTGTTATGGAAGTTCCGGTACAGATGGAGGGTCTGGCAGAAGGTGTTAAGGCCGGTGGTAAACTGGTACTCCAGATACGTAAGCTCAAAGTTAAGGCTCTCTATAACGCAATTCCCGAGAAATTGATTATCAATGTTTCTCATTTGGGATTGGGCAAGACTGTTAAAGTTGGTGAATTGAAATACGAAGGCCTGGAATTGTTGACGGCAAAAGAAGCTGTGGTATGTGCCGTTAAGCTGACTCGTGCTGCAAGAGGTGCCGCTGCCGCAGCAGGCAACTGATTCCTCTTCTGAAGAATATTATTGGGAACGCGGATTAACGCAGCCATAACGCAGATTCATCGACAATCCGCGGATAACTGTGATAATCCGCGTTCCTTTTTTACATAAATAACCAATAAATGAAATACTTAATTGTTGGATTAGGTAATATCGGATCCGAGTATCACGAGACTAGGCACAACATAGGATTCATGGTAGTAGATGCTTTAGCCAAATCCTCGAACACTAATTTCATTGATGGACGCTATGGTTTCACGGCTCAGCTATCACTTAAAGGACGGCAATTGCTATTATTGAAACCCTCTACCTATATGAATCTCAGCGGTAATGCCGTACGCTATTGGATGCAAAAGGAAAACATTCTTTTGGAAAATGTATTGATAGTGGTAGATGACCTAGCTTTGCCTTTCGGAACATTACGCCTGAAAGGAAAAGGAAGCGATGCCGGACATAATGGTTTGAAGCATATTGCAGCAACATTGGGGACTGAAAACTATGCTCGTTTGCGCTTTGGTATCGGCAATGATTTCCCGCGTGGAGGACAGGTGGATTATGTATTGGGAAATTTCACAAATGATGATTGGGAGGTTATGGACGAAAGATTGAAAACTGCCGGAGAAATTATTAAAAGTTTCTGTCTGGCAGGTATCAGTATCACCATGAATCAATATAATAAGAAATGAGTGAAGCCAGAATTGATAAATGGATGTGGGCAGTGCGCATCTTCAAGACACGCACCATTGCTGCCGAAGCTTGTAAAAAAGGGCGCATCAGCATAAATGGTGCTTTAGCTAAAGCATCCCGCACGGTGAAGCCGGGAGATGTTATTCAAGTACGGAAGCCTCCTGTCACTTATTCCTTCAAGGTGCTGCAAACTATCGAGAAGCGCGTGGGAGCCAAGCTTGTTGCCGAAGCCATGGAAAACGTAACCTCCCCCGAACAGTATGAATTGCTGGAGTTGAGTCGGGTCAGTGGTTTTGTCAATCGAGCTAAGGGAACCGGACGGCCTACAAAGAAAGACCGACGTAATTTGGAAGAGTTTACTACGTTAGAAGTTATCGATGACTTTGACTTCGACTTTGACTTTGAAGAATGAAGTCGTAATGGTATACAGATTTTTATGAATGATAAAGTTATTAAATGGGGATTTATAGGTTGCGGAGAAGTGACCAAATATAAAAGTGGACCCGCATTCCAAAAAATAAAAAACTCCGAAGTCGTAGCCGTCATGAGCCGAAATGGAGAGAAGGCCAAAACTTACGCTAAAGAAAGAGGAATTCCTAAATGGTACGATGATGCTCAAGAATTAATCAATGATGAAGAGGTAAATGCGATATACATTGCTACTCCTCCTTCATCGCACGCTACTTATGCCATCATGGCCATGAAAGCCGGAAAGCCCGTATATATAGAGAAACCGATGGCTGTTACTTACGAGGAATGCTGTCGCATAAATCGCATCTCTAAAGAGATGGGAGTACCATGCTTTGTAGCCTATTATCGCCGCTATCTTCCCTATTTCCAGAAAGTAAAATCATTGGTGGACGAAGGAGCTATTGGCAACATTATTAATATACAAATCCGTTTTGCCCAGCCACCTCGCGATTTGGACTATAATAAAGAGAACCTGCCTTGGCGTGTACAGCCCGATATTGCCGGAGGAGGTTATTTCTATGACCTTGCCCCCCACCAGATAGATTTATTGCAAGAAATGTTCGGCTGCATACTTGAAGCCAGTGGTTATAAAAGTAATCGCGGTGGCTTGTATCTTGCTGAAGACACTATTAGTGCATGCTTCCAATTTGACAATGGGTTAGTAGGCAGCGGCTCCTGGTGTTTTGTGGCTCATGATTCTGCCCGTGAAGATCGTGTGGAGGTTATTGGTGATAAAGGGAGAATCTGTTTTTCCATGTTCACTTATGATCCTATTGCGCTACATACAGAAGGAGGCCGTGAAGAGATTATGATAGAGAATCCCACTTATGTTCAACAACCACTCATTCAGGCTGTAGTCGATCATCTGCTTGGTAAGTCTGTCTGCAACAGTGATGGAGAAAGTGCTACACTAACCAATTGGGTGATGGATAAAATATTGGGCAAGTTGTAGAACTTATCGAAGATGAGATAAAACTATAACCCCCAAAGAACGACGGCCAGAAGCGAGGGGAGAAATTTTTTCAATGCCATTCGAAGAAGCTTTAAAGCCTGCCCTACTCTATAGTTTACAGTTTGAGAAGATACATTCAATCTGGAAGCAATTTCTTTACGAGTGATTTTTTTGCTCCTGGTCAGTAGATAAACTTCCCGAAACTCTTTCGGTAAATTTTTTACGGCTTGTTCATAGGCTTTGAATAACTCATCAGTCATATAAAAATCAGGTGACTCAAACTTTGTTTTATATTTTTCCGCAATCTCTTGATATACTTTCCGTTTGATTTCATAATGGCTTATACGATTCAGCGCCTTGTTTTTGACTATGACAAAAAGCAGAGTTTTTAAGCTTAAATCAACCATCAGCGTAGAAGTGTTCTCCCAAAGCCACAGCATAGTTTCTTGTACCACCTCTTCTATATCCTCTTGCTCATTGAGATATTGTGAGCAGAAAGCACAAAGTCTCGGAAAGTAGGCTCTATAAACAAAATCGAATGCAACTTCTTTATCGGTTTGCAAAGCAATAATCAAACCCTTATTGTCATTGATATTCAATAGCATATAAGATAATAGTATTCACTTTAACTTTAAGGTAAAACAAAAGTAATCAAAGCAATGTTCAAAATGAAATAAACGAATAAAAAAGATTTTTATTTCAGATTTTAGTATCATTGCACAGCTAAATGTATTACAAATAAAGGGTATATTAAAGTAAAAAGATTAGCCGGTATTTATATGGACGACACTATCTTGATAAAATACTTGCAAGGTGAATGTAATGATGAAGAATGTTGCCAAGTGGAAACATGGTATGAAGCATCTCTTGATAACCAAAAGTTACTGGAACAGCTTTATTATGTCCTTTTTGTGGGTGAATGTGTTGCGGAAATCAGTGCAATAAATACAGAAACGTCATTGAGTAAGTTTAAATCGGTTCTCCGTAAAGAGGAGAGACTGACCTATACAAAAGGCTCCTTGCATGCGTAATTTTACGGTTGTACAAGTGAAAGCCTACGGTTGTATAAGTGAGGGCTTACACTTGTACAAGTGTGAGGCGGTACCTGTACAAGTGTAAGCTCTTGAATATCTATGGATTACAAGACAAAGGGCTATTTCTGCCCATAATCTTTGTCCGATATCTCTGTGTTACGTCGGATTAGCCGCAGTGGAAGTAACGTTCCACTAATTTCAGCATTTCTTCCTGATTGTTCTGTATTTCGCTACGCAAAGTTTTATCTCCGTATGAACGTAACTTGGCGATGATTCCGTCAATCATTGCAGGGCTGAATACTTGATGCTGCTCAAATATGGCGCGCTGCTTTTCCAGACAGTCGGCAGAAGCCGAGCAACTATCCGGCAATTGTGCCAGCTGTTTCAATTTATCCGCATTTTCTTTCTGATGAATATTCACGTTCACGTAAGTCTTTTCTGCAACAGCCAACGCATCTTCCATCTCAAAACCATGACGACATGCCACGGCCAAGCCTGCTATCAACTGATACAAGTTGGCCGAACCGTCTGGAGAGCGCATCTCCACAGTTTGTTTCTGCGTAGTGTCATAATGGCTTGGCTTCTCCAGCGGATTGGCCAGCACGCACATATCTGTTTTGGCCGACCATCCCAATGGTACACGTACCAATACGGAACGGTTCCGGTCGCCCCAGCACACATTGGTTGGTGCTTCCTGATGAGGCACAAGACGGAAATACGACGTAGGATTCGTATTGCCGAAAGCCGTAATGGAGGGTGCCAAAACCATCATTCCTGCAATGGCTTTGCGAGCCGTTTCAGAGAGCACACCGTCTTTCAACATCTGATTCTGTCCGTCTTTCACGATGCGCATGTGGATATGCAGACCCGAACCGGCTTTCCCGGCCGTTATCTTAGGTGCGAAAGTTATATTATAACCATATTGAGAAGCCAGATTGCGAATAACCCATTTGGCTATCATCAGTTGGTCGGCAGCCTGTTCGGCAGGCACGGGCAGGAATTCTATCTCATTCTGCTCGTATATCTTGTCGCCAAGCGTAAAGTTGCCCACCTCGGAATGACCGTATTTTATCTGTCCGCCAATTTGCGCAATAGTCAACATACACTCTGTGCGGAACTCATTGAATTTGGCATACGGAGCCGATTCGTGATAACCACGCTGGTCGGTGGCAGGAAACATTCCGTCATTTTCCGAAATCACATAGTATTCCAACTCGCCCATAGCCTGAAACTCCATTCCCGTTACATTCTTGAATGCCTGACAAGCCTTGCGTAATGTATATTCGGGTGAGCTCTCCAGCGGTTCGCCGTCTTTATTGAAAAAAGAACAAAGCATCGAGAGTGTGGGTATCTGTGCAAAAGGATCAACAAAAGCAGTCCGGAAACGGGGCACTACATACAAATCGCTGCTGCCCGCCTCTATAAACGGAAAGAGGCTCGATCCGTCCACACGCTCTCCGCAAGTAAGAATTGCGTCCAGATAAGCAGCGTTGTTAATAACAAAATTCAGCGTTTTCAATCGTCCGTCTGCTGCCGGATACATGAAATTCACCATACTGATATCATTATCCTCAATATAAGAAATGATATCCTCTTTCGTAAATTCAGAAGCCGGTTTCTGAAGTTCATCCACCAACGAATGGGGGCACATCGACAATTCTTGATTCATAATACATCAATTGTTTTTAAGTTTATATATGGTTAACAAAAAAATGTGTCAACACAGAATCCTGTCATTATCCTATCATCAACATTTGGCACACTCTCGTGAGACAAAGGTAGTAAAAAATAATATTAGAAAAAGACATATGCCGGATATTTTATGACATCCTGTTCACCAGTTCGTCACAAAGCCGCTTCTTTACTTCTGCCATCGGCACCTCGCACCCCAACTCTTTTTGCAGGGAAGTGACTCCTTTATCTATAAATCCGCAAGGATGAATGTAGCTGAAATAGCGCAAATCGGTGTTTACATTCAGAGCTAATCCGTGCATGGTGACAAAATGGCTGCTGCGTACCCCGATAGCACAGATTTTACGGGCGCGGGAAGTATCACCTTCCAACCAGACTCCGGTAGCCTTTTCCAAACGTCCGGCCACGATTCCATACGAAGCGCATATACCGATTACCGCCTCTTCCAACAAGTGTACATACTCTTTCAACCCTAAAGAATAATCCTCAAGATTCAATATGGGATAACAAACCAACTGCCCCGGACCATGATAAGTGATGTCTCCGCCCCGGTCTATGTGGTAGAGCGTGGCTCCTATCCTATGAAGCTGCTCATCATTCAGCAACATATTACCGCCTTTCCCGCTGCGTCCCAATGTATAGACATGGGGGTGCTCGCAGAGCACAATATGATTTACATACTCCACTCCCGTTTGTTTGGCTTGCACAAGTGTGTCAAACCATTCCGTCTGCCGTTTCCATGCCTCGGCATAAGGTATTGCATTCCAATCTGATATTTCCGGTTTCATGTGGGCAAATATAGGCTTTTTCTGATAATCACCAAGCATCCTCCTCTATCAATATCCTTTATTCTGCACCAGTCTGCCATTCATCTTCAGCACATTGCCCGGAATGGGGAATACGGTAGTATAGCCATTTGCTTCTTTCGGCAATTGGGGACGGCTGTCATAGGCACGGGTAAACATTCCGAAACGTATAAGGTCTTGGCGCCTCCATCCTTCCCATGCGAGTTCCAACAGCCGTTCGTCCAGCAAAGTAGCCAATGTGGCCGGACGAGAAGCAGCCTTCACACGGCTGCGTACTTTCGCCAACTCTTCGTCTCCGCTTTCTCCGTTACGTACTTTTGCCTCGCTCTTCATCAGCAGCACATCCGCATAGCGAAACAACACGACATCATTCTCCATCAATTTGCCATCTTTGGTAGCGTTCACATCTATCTCATATTTTTTCATCCGCGCGCCCGCAGTTTTTTCATAAGGTGTATCGGATATATCTACTGCCACTTCCCACGGATGATATTCCAGCACAGTACCGTCATCCAGTTTGACAATCTTTCCCTGCAAGTCATATACCTCATGTGCAAAGTAACATTTATCAAAGCGGGGATCCTGCCCATCCGTATCATAGCCAAACACGCGCAATGCATCTACCGTTGCACTGGAGCCGTTTTCACCGCCCAGCCCGTAAGCCTTGGCATGATTATAGTGCCGGGAACGGAACAGATATTGCAACTGATTGGTATATAAAGTCTTATTCATGGGAATAGTGTATATATTCTCCACCGAAGACTCATTATATACGGCAAAGTTCGTTTCATATCGGGCTTCCAATCGATATCCCGACGCAGTGATGCTGTCACAATAGGCCATCACTGTTTGCCAAGCATTCAACAACTGTCCGCCCACCGTAAAGTAAATTTCCTTTCCGTCAGGATGTACACCGTCAGTCCAATCATTGTCGGTATAAACTTCGGCGTTTAATGCCAACTTTGCAAGCAGGAAATAGACCACCGGACGCGTGATACGTCCATAATAATCTCCCGGCCGGTTGCTATGAGCCTCTGACAACAGAGGAGCCGCTTGTTGCAATTCTTTCACCGCAAAATCAAATATATCTTTCCGTTCCTTCTGCACCACTTTTTCCATAGAAACAGAAGAAGAAAGTACCAACGGCACACGACCGAACAAATCCATCAGATAATAGTAATACATGGCACGCAACGCACGCACCTCTGCATTATATTCCGATAGTTTCGGTTCGTTGTGAGTGACCGGAAAATTTTCGATTCTCTCTACCGACCTGTTGCTCAGCATCACCACCTTATAGAGATACTCCCATGTGGCTTGAATGGCATCATTGTTCACCCCCCATCGATGCAGAAACAATCCTTGCCAAAAGCCACCATCATACCAATCACCACCGCGAGTGGGCATAATGGCTTCATCGGAGGTAAACGTATTCAAGTCATAAACACCGCGTCCCGTTCCTTGCAGCCCCTGACTGTCGGCACATCCACCCACATAATTATAAAGTGACGCCACTGCGTTCAAATACAAGTCGGAAAGTGTGCGGTATGCTTCCTCTTTATCTATCTTGTCGTGAGGTACCTCCTTCAAAAAAGCATCGCAAGTCGTCAACAAGAAAAGACTGCAAAATGCCGCCAGCCAATATTGAATCCGAAAATTCTTCATAATATTCTCTTTAGAAATTAATATTCAACCCCAAAGTAAAAGTTCTGGCAAGCGGATAGTTCCGTTTATCATCGAGGCCTAACGTATTGTTGACGGTAGAACTGTTTATCATAGGTGAAACTCCCGAATAACCGGTAATCGTAGCCAAATTATTCACCGTAAAAGTAAGACGCAGGTTTTGAATATACTTTTTTGTCCCCCGCAACGGAATGTTCCATCCCGCCGTCACATAGTCTAAGTTCACATAATCTCCCCGTTCCAGCCAATAATCAGTAGCCGTCTGGTCTTTGATGTTGGCTTGCGGAGCCTTCTTCATCACATTATAGTCAGGAAATATCCCCATATTCATGTAAGTCAGCGAAGTTCCATTATAAATTTTATGCCCGAAAGCCCCATTGATTTGTACCGACAGGTCGAAATCCTTATAACGGAAACTGATATTGGAACCGACAATGGCTTTCGGCATGGCTTGTCCGGCTATATAACGGTCTTCTCCATCCTCCAAACTTATGCCTCCTCCGTTCAAGTCGGCAACCCCATATTTATAACCGCCATTCCCGTCAGTCACCAATCCGCTATTGCGTGGGAGATAAAATACCCCCAACGGCTGTCCCACAATCTGATATACAATGTGATTGTAGCCTCCGTGAAAGCCGGCTCCATCCAAGCTTGAAATGCTTTTATATGTTGCTGCACTGAGATATTCTCCATCATACATGCCGCTCAAAGACAGCAACTTGTTTCGCTGGAAAGAAACATTGGCATTAATGTTCAGTTCCATATCTTTGGTTTTCAAAGGAGTAACTCCCACTGCCATTTCCAAACCGCTGTTGCGCATCGAGCCCATATTCGCCACTAATGTGCCATAAGTGAATGGAGGAACACTCACATTATAAGTATAAAGCATGTCGTCTGTCTTGGACAGATAATAGTTGGCGGAAAGCAACAGGCAATTACCGAATAGTGCCAAATCCACCCCGGCATTCAGATTGTGTTTTACTTCCCATTTCAAATTGGGATTTGTATTGCGCAATTCGGTAAGAGAAACCACTTGCGAACTACCTACGGGCACCACTCCGTTGGGCTGTGCCAACCGAAGGGTAGTATAAGAATCTATCCCGCTCTGATTTCCCGCCAATCCGTATCCTACGCGAATTTTCAGGCTATTCACCTGAGGCAGTTGTTTCATAAACTCTTCCCGAGACACATTCCAGGCTGCTGAAACTGAAGGGAAGAATCCCCATTTATGATTGCTCCCGAATTTAGAAGAAGCATCTGCACGGGCATTCACGGTCAGGATGTAACGGTCGGCATATGTATAATTGACACGTCCCATGTAGGAAACCAGACGAGGGCGTTCATAATATGAGTTCGTCCCTTCCCAAGGTCGTAAGGCACCGGCTTGCAGGTTGTCATACCCAAACAAATCGGAACTGAAATTGGTGACTGTTGTATAAAAACCCGTATAGCCCTCCTGCTGAACCTCGGCCAAGGCCAGCGCATCGATAAAATGGCGCCTCACATGCTTCCTGTATGTCAGTATGGCATTCCCGACCAATGCTTCCGATTTACGTATTCCGCGATAAGCCTGTCCATGTGCCCACACTGCCGTCGGGAGGTATTGGGAATTTTCAATCATATTATAGGAATAGGAACCGAAAAGCTGAAAGTTCAAATACGGCATAAGATTAAACTTCAGCTTGGCATAAGTGCTCATGTGCGAGGTCGATTCTTTGTCTTTCACCTCCATCCAAGCCAAAGGATTGGTGATTTGGCTTGCGTTGGTCACACCATCCCACGAACCTTCCGCATTCTTATGATCAGGATAAGTAGGATTGAATGCGGCTGCCGAATAAAAAGTCTTTTGTACGTCTACCGGATTGCGATTCTTCTGCACTGAACCGAACATGCCCACATCGCACTGCACAAATCCGCCGAAAAGTTTCTGAGTCATATTCATGTTCGATGTAAAGTTAGTCATATGTTCATTGACGATAACCCCTTCTCTACGCATAAAACCAAGAGAGACCCGATAGTCGGAATCGTCCTTTCCTCCATAGAAAGCCACATGATGATCTTGTTGCCAACCGGCTCGCTGTATCTCTTTCAGAAAATCCGTATCATTACCTAAGTCTACGATGGATATTCCTTCTTTCCGTGCCACATCGCGATATTCGTCGGCCGACAACATTTTAAGACTTTTATAAACGGCGGCAACACCGAAATTACCATTGTAGCTTACCCGCGTCTTGCCTTTCATGCCTTTTTTTGTCGTAATTTCAATGACACCGGACGCACCACGCGAACCATATTGGGCAGTCTCCGAAGCGTCTTTCAGAATCGTGAAACTCTCTATATCAGTAGGATAAACAGAAGTAAGCAAAGAAATATCTCCAAACACTCCGTCAATGATAATCAGCGGGTCGTTGCCACTGGTCAATGAAGTTGTTCCGCGAAGACGAACAGCATCCAAGGCAGCCATGCCATTTGCCGCACGATGTATCGTCAACCCCGGCACCTTACCGTAAATGGCCTCCAGAGGATTGGTAATCTGGTCGACCTTCAGCAGTTTTCCGGTAACTTTTTCAACAAGGGAAGAGACGTTTTTCTCATGTCCCATAGTATATCCGATGGTTATCATGGAGTCGGGCACAGCAATATGCAGCGTTTTTTGCGCATGTATAGACACCCCCGCTCCGAAGACACAGAGACATACTGAGACGACAAATTTATAACACAGTTTCATCATTCTGCCTATTAGAAAGGTTAACTCTTTTTTATAGCAACCAAAAGTAAGAAAATCTTTTCACTTTTCCAAGAAAGATTGGATAACAGTTTTTTTTTCTTTTTTATGCATACAGTTCGTTTATATGTTCTATATTTGTCGATAAAGATTCTTGGTTGAAGTATTGAATTATAAATAAAACCGAAAATGAAAAAGCAAACTGTCAGTCTACTTGTCTTTCTGCTTGCGACAAGCAGTTTTTTCTTTTCTTGCAATAACACCGTGAACAAAAACGCCGGAGCGTTGGAGTTCGACAGTATACAAGTAAATGAAACATCGCATCTTTTTGGAGATACAGCCAAACCGGCCTGCAACCTTGTTGTAAAATTCACTTATGCCGCAAAATCATCCGATACAAAACTGAAGGACAGTCTCAACACCTTTCTTGTTTCCACCTTCTTCGGCGATAAATACATGATGGCAACGCCGGAAGAAGCCATAAAGAAATACACGGAAAAATACATCAACGATTATCGCAACGATCTGGAACCGATGTATAAAAAAGACGAACAGGAAAAAGAAGAAGGCGCAAGCATGGAAGCATGGTACTCGTATTATAAAGGTATAGAAAGTCGCGTACAACTCTACATCAAGCATCTGCTGGTCTATCGCATCGACTACAACGAATATACCGGCGGAGCACACGGCATCTACATGACCACATTCCTCAACATGGACTTGCGCACATTAAGCCCCGTCCGCTTGGACGACTTGTTCGTCGATGATTACAAAGAAGCGCTGACCGACTTGCTGTGGAACCAATTGATGGCTGATAATAAGGTAACCACCCGTCAAGAGTTGGAAGACATGGGCTATGCCACCACAGGTGAACTGGCGCCGACCGAGAATTTCCACCTCACCCCCCAAGGCGTCACGTTTTATTATAATGTCTACGACATAGCTCCTTACGTAATGGGGCCGATAGAAATTTCTCTTCCATATGAAATGGTGCAACACTTGCTGAAAGACGATTGCATGGTGCTGAATGAAATACGAAACTCTTAATTAAAAACAATCTGTCATACATTGTAATTGATAATCAAATGGAACTAATCCTGAAGTATTTTCCCGATCTGACAGAGAAGCAGAAAGAACAGTTCGCCGCCATCTATGATCTTTATTTGGATTGGAACTCCAAAATAAATGTCATTTCACGCAAAGACGTTGAGAACCTCTACGAACATCATGTGCTCCATTCTTTGGGTATAGCCAAAGTGATTCGTTTTAAGCCGGGAAGTCAAATCATGGATCTCGGCACCGGAGGTGGCTTTCCGGGCATACCGTTGGCCATTCTCTTTCCCGAAGTGAAATTTCATCTGGTGGACAGCATTGGCAAGAAAGTGCGCGTGGCCACGGAAATAGC
The DNA here is from genome assembly GCF_002998435.1 of Bacteroides zoogleoformans. Classification (NCBI taxonomy): domain Bacteria; kingdom Pseudomonadati; phylum Bacteroidota; class Bacteroidia; order Bacteroidales; family Bacteroidaceae; genus Bacteroides; species Bacteroides zoogleoformans. The sequence goes on from NZ_CP027231.1 coordinate 568,331, forward strand.
CAACAGCATCGGATTGGAAAATGTCACATCGCGCCATGCTCGTGCAGAAGAAGAAAAAAGGACATTTGATTTCGTAGTGAGTCGTGCTGTGATGCCACTGCCCGATTTACTCAAAATCGTCCGCAAAAATATATCCGCCAAGCAACAGAATGCCTTGCCCAACGGACTGATTTGTTTGAAAGGCGGAGAGTTGGCACAAGAAGCAATGCCTTTCAGGAACAAAACCACCATGTGGGACTTGAAAAACATCTTTGAAGAAGATTTTTTCAGTACGAAGAAAGTAGTGTATGTAACCGTCTGAGAAGCGTAACAAATAATATAAGAATGAAGATAAAGAGATTTGAATTCAACATGTTTCCCGAAAACAGCTATGTACTGTGGGATGAAACCAATGAAGCTGTAGTCATTGATCCGGGCTGTTTTTATGAAGAAGAGAAACAGACATTGAAGAACTTCATCATAAAAAATGAACTGAGCGTAAAACACTTGTTGAATACACACCTGCATTTGGATCATATATTCGGCAATCCGTTCATGCTGAAAGAGTTCGGCCTGAAAGCTGAAGCTAATCAGGCAGATGAATTTTGGATTGACGAAGCTCCCAAGCAAAGTCGCATGTTCGGCTTCCGGTTGCAAGAAGCCCCCGTGCCCTTGGGCACATATCTCCACGATGGAGATATCATCAGTTTCGGTAACACGAAGCTGGAAGCCATTCACGTACCGGGGCATTCACCGGGCAGTTTGGTGTACTATTGCGCAGAAGACCATTGCATGTTTTCGGGTGACGTATTGTTTCAAGGCAGCATCGGCCGCGCCGACCTTGCCGGTGGAAACTTCGACGAACTGATAGAACATATCTGTAGTCGTCTGTTCGTTTTGCCCAATGATACCGTTGTCTATCCCGGACATGGAGCCCCCACAACAATCGGAATTGAAAAAGCAGAAAATCCTTTCTTCAGAAAGTAAACTTTAAAATCACTATAATTATGAAAAACGACGTATTCTCCAGCCGTCACATCGGCATCAGTGAACAAGATGAAGAACAAATGCTCCGGAAAATCGGAGTGAACAGCCTGGACGAGCTGATTGACAAGACCATTCCTGCCAATATTCGCCTGAAAGAGCCGCTGGCACTGCCAAAAGCCATGACGGAATATGAGTTTGGGCAACACATTGCCGATCTGGCCGCGAAAAACAAACTTTACGCCACTTACATTGGCATGGGGTGGTATAACACCGTCACACCTGCCGTTATCCAACGTAACGTATTCGAGAACCCCGTCTGGTATACCTCTTATACTCCTTACCAGGCTGAAGTGTCACAAGGACGATTGGAAGCTTTGATGAACTTCCAGACCGCCGTTTGCGACCTGACCGGAATGCCTCTTTCCAACTGTTCCTTGCTGGACGAAGCCACAGCGGCTTCCGAAGCTGTAACCATGATGTATGCCATGCGTCCGCGCGACATGCAAAAATCCGGGGCAAACATTGTGTTTGTTGACGAAAATATATTCCCGCAGACCTTGGCGGTCATGACCACCCGCGCCATTCCGCAAGGCATCGAACTGCGTGTAGGCAAATGGAGCGAAATGGAATTCACCCCGGGCATCTTTGCCTGCATACTTCAGTATCCTAATGCCAACGGTAATGTGGAAGACTATCGGGCTTTTGTGGAAAAAGCACATGCCGCAAACTGCAAAGTGGCTGTTGCCGCCGACATCTTAAGCCTTGTCTTGCTCACTCCTCCGGGAGAATGGGGAGCAGACATTGTTTTCGGCACGACACAACGGCTGGGTACACCGATGTTCTACGGAGGACCATCGGCCGCTTATTTTGCCACGCGTGATGAATACAAGCGCAACATGCCGGGACGCATTATAGGCTGGTCGAAAGATAAATACGGTAAACTCTGTTATCGCATGGCCTTGCAAACCCGCGAGCAACACATCAAAAGGGAAAAAGCCACTTCCAACATATGTACCGCACAAGCGTTATTGGCCACAATGGCAGGATTCTATGCCGTATATCATGGTCCGAAAGGCATTCATACCATAGCAGAGCGCATACACAGCATTGCCGTATTTTTGGAAAAGAGCATCACCAAGCTGGGATACAAGCAAATGAACGTACAGTATTTCGACACACTGCGTTTCGCACTGCCCGATACCGTATCCGCACAACAAATCCGCACCATCGCACTGAGCAAAGAGGTGAACCTGCGCTACTTCAAAAACGGTGATGTGGGCATGAGTATTGATGAGACCACAGATGTACCGGCAGTAAACATTCTATTATCCATTTTTGCCATTGCTGCCGGAAAAGACTGGGAAAGAATATGCGATGTCCCGGCAGGCAGCAACATCGGCAAAAACCTGAAACGTCAAAGTTCCTACCTGACTCATGAAGTATTCAACAAGTATCACACGGAAACAGAAATGATGCGCTATATCAAGCGCCTCGACCGCAAGGACATTTCTTTGGCACATTCCATGATCTCACTCGGTTCGTGCACCATGAAGCTGAATGCAGCCGCAGAGATGCTGCCGCTCAGCCGTCCCGAATTCATGAGCATGCACCCTCTGGTACCCGAAGATCAGGCAGAAGGCTACCGGAAGCTGATTGACAATCTCAGCGATGAACTGAAGACGATAACCGGATTTGCCGGAGTCAGCCTGCAACCTAATTCGGGTGCGGCGGGCGAATATACCGGATTGCGCGTCATCCGTGCTTATCTGGAACACATCGGACAAGGCCATCGTAATAAAGTGCTGATACCGGCATCCGCACACGGCACCAATCCGGCATCAGCCATACAGGCAGGGTTTAACATCGTGACATGCGCTTGCGATGTACAGGGCAATGTGGATATGGAAGACCTTCGTGCCAAAGCGGAAGAGAACAAGAACGAACTTGCCGCCCTGATGATTACCTATCCCTCAACGCACGGTATCTTTGAGACGGAAATCGTGGAAATCTGTAATATTATCCATGCTTGTGGAGCACAAGTGTATATGGACGGTGCCAACATGAATGCGCAAGTAGGCCTGACCAATCCTGGCTTTATCGGTGCCGACGTATGCCATCTGAACCTGCACAAGACGTTCGCTTCACCCCACGGTGGCGGTGGTCCCGGCGTAGGTCCTATTTGCGTAGCCGAGCATCTGGTTCCGTTCCTGCCGGGACATGTATCGTTTGGCAATGCCGCCAATGAAGTATCTGCCGCTCCGTTTGGCAGTGCCGGCATCCTGCCCATCACCTATGGTTATATCCGCATGATGGGAACGGAAGGGCTGACACGTGCCACTAAAACAGCCATCCTCAGCGCCAATTATCTGGCAGCTTGCCTACAAGATACATACGGCACTGTTTATCGAGGAGTAAACGGCTACGTAGGTCACGAAATGATACTGGAATGCCGCAATGTCCATGAGGAAACGGGCATCAGCGAGAATGATATCGCCAAGCGCCTGATGGATTACGGTTATCACGCCCCCACCCTGTCTTTCCCCGTACATGGCACATTGATGATTGAGCCCACAGAAAGTGAAAGTCTTGCCGAGCTCGACAATTTCGTACATGTGATGCTGACCATCTGGAACGAGATTCAGGAAGTAAAAGAGGGTAAGGCCGACAAAGCGGACAATGTGCTAATCAATGCGCCACATCCCGAATATGAAGTCGTGTCCGACAGATGGGAGCACAGCTATACACGCGAGAAAGCGGCCTATCCGATGGAAAGCGTACGGGACAACAAGTTCTGGGTGAACGTGGCACGTGTAGATAACACATTGGGCGACCGCAACCTGTTGCCTACATGCTACGGATGCTTCGACTGATGGAAAACAGACGTAGCGGACTATTTACAGTCCGATAGAAGAAACCGTCAATTCAATCTCCCATGGCATAGGTTTTGCCATGGGAGTTTTATTACCGTTCCCCTTTCTTTAAAGTTTACTTTTCAGCATTGTAATTCTCTAAACCGGTCTGTAAGAACTCGATGTATTTGGGTATATCCTCATTGTAAGAATAAGATTTGTTAAGAGGTTTCCCTTCGTTGTCAATCAGCACATAGAAAGGCTGTGCATTGGCCCCGAACTTCACCCGTTGCAGATAGCTCCACTTATCGCCCACTGTGCGCAAGGTACGCTCGGTATCGTTTTCCACAATCTTCACAGGCGCAGGAAGCGGCGTCTTATTGTCCACATAAAGGGTGATAAGTACATAGTCGTTATTGATGATATCACTCACTTTCGGATTTGTCCATACGGAAAGCTCCATTTTACGGCAGTTCACGCAACCATAACCGGTAAAGTCGAGCATCACAGGCTTTCCATGCCGGCGTGCATACTCCATGCCGAGATCATAGTCATCGAACTTGGCATGTACTTCATTATTATAGAGATTGAAATCCTGAGTCTGCATGGGCGGAGCAAAAGCACTGACCGCTTTCAATGGGGCTCCCCACAAACCGGGAACCATGTAAACGGCAAATGCCAACGAAGCCAAAGCCATGAAGAAACGAGGGACACTGACCTTTGTGTCATCGTCATCGTGAGGGAACTTGATTTTACCCAACAGATAAAAGCCGAGTAGAGCAAACAGCACAATCCATAAGGCAAGGAATGTTTCACGGTCAAGGATACGCCAGCCATAAGCCAAATCGGCCACCGAAAGGAACTTCAAGGCAAATGCCAGTTCCAAAAATCCAAGGGTTACCTTAATGATATTCATCCAGCCTCCCGACTTGGGCATGGACTTCAGCCAAGACGGGAACAGCGCAAACAATGTAAACGGCAATGCCAAAGCTACCGCAAAACCAAGCATGCCAATGGCCGGGGCCACTATACTGCCCGTAGTAGAAACCTGCACCAAAAGAAAGCCGATAATAGGCCCGGTACATGAGAAAGACACCAATGACAACGTGAACGCCATCAAGAAAATGCTAAGCAGACCACTCGTAGCCTCCGCCTTGCTATCTACGGCCGTACTCCATTTGGAAGGCAGAGTTATCTCGAATGCTCCGAAAAACGAAGCTGCAAATATGACCAACATCAGACAGAACAAGATATTGAATATCGCATTGGTAGAAAGCGCATTCAAGGCACTGGCACCAAAAATAAGCGTAATGGCCAGACCCAGCGTAACGTAAATGACAACGATTGACGCACCGTACGTCCAAGCGTCACGAATACCTTTTTTCTTATCCTTGCTACGTTTCAGGAAGAAACTGACCGTCATTGGAATAATGGGCCACACGCACGGGGTAAACAAGGCCAAAAGCCCTCCGACAAATCCGGTAATGAAAATGTAAAGCCATGACATGTCCTCGTGAGAGGTGGATTCACCCAAAGACCGCAATTCGCTGATTACAGGCTTCCACAAGTCAGACTTATCCGTCGCATCTCTTCCCGCAAACATTTCCGCTTCATCAACCTTTCCATCAGAAACAGTATCGGCAACAGCTTCTTGCGATTCCGGTACATTATCCGCGCTTGTTTCCGCTACAGAAGTTGCATTTTCCTTGGCAACGCCCTCCGCTTTTCCGGAAAACTTAAAAGGTTCCTGGGTGGGAGGCAAGCAATTCTCGTCATTGCAGGCGCCATATTCCAGATATCCTTCTACTTGATAAGTACTGCCTGTAAGTCTTAGCTTCTGTACAAACCGGGCGGTATGCTCAAAGTAGCGCACCTTCATCTCAAACAACCGGTCGAATGTGGAAATCTCCTTACCTGCCGGCTTTAATTTCCCCACGGTTTCCACTCCCGAAAGCTTCTCAACATTGAAAGTAGCCGAAATGGGGCCGCCATCACCCAAATCGGTGGAATAAACATGCCAGCCCTTATCGATGGCCGCAGTGAACACTATTTCCGCCTCACCACCCGGTAAATTTTTCCATTCCGACTTAAACTTAACGGGATCTTGCATCTGCGCTTGCGCCATCATGGCAAAGAGCAACAGAAAGAGAGAGAGAGAGATTTTCTTCATTGCATAATATTATTTAATGGTTATACATGTTTCTTACAACTCATAATCCACACAAGCGCGACTTTCTTTCACTGTGGCAAGGAGTTTCCCGGCAGCCACATGATCGGGATGAACGGCATAGGCCCTCACATCATCCAAGGTGTCGAACTCACTGTAAAGAGCAATGTTCCACGTCTCGCCCGGATTCATATTCAATCCCACTTCAATCTTACGAATAACGGGAATTTTTGCCGGAAGCGCTTCAATAGCTGCTTTAAAATCATTCATTACAGCCAACTTTTCGTCAGCCGAAACCTCATCTTTCAATTTAAATAATACAATGTGTTTTACCATAAGTTGTTGTTCTAATGATTTATGTCTATATTTGTCAATCGAAACGGCTGCTTCTTCCATGAATGGCTGAAACTTAAGAACGACAGAGCACAAAAGAATGTTCATCTTCGTTTTGGCGGGATGGTTGGCAGAATAAAGCCGGCTTTCATGCAACAAAAATACAGATTATGTTTTAAATATGCACTTAAACGGATGTTAATAATAGGAATTGCAGGAGGAACCGGTTCGGGAAAGACCACCGTAGTACGTAAAATCATTGAAAGCCTACCGGCCGGTGAAGTGGTATTATTGCCACAAGACTCTTATTACAAAGATAGCAGCCAAGTGCCTGTGGAAGAAAGGCAGAACATCAACTTCGACCACCCGGACGCATTTGAATGGAGCCTGCTTTCCAGACATGTGACCATGCTGCGCGAAGGAAAAAGCATTGAACAGCCCACTTACTCCTACCTGACGTGTACCCGGCAGCCCGAAACCATTCACATCGAACCTCGCGAAGTAGTCATCATCGAAGGAATCCTCGCCCTGTGCGATAAAAAATTGCGCAACATGATGGACCTCAAGATATTTGTAGACGCCGACCCCGACGAACGTCTGATTCGCGTAATTCAGCGTGACGTGGTGGAACGAGGACGTACGGCCGAAGCGGTAATGGAGCGTTACACCCGTATTCTGAAACCCATGCACCAACAATTCATCGAGCCCTGTAAACGGTATGCCGACCTCATTGTGCCGGAAGGTGGAAATAACCGGATAGCCATTGATATCCTGACCATGTTTATCAAGAAACACTTGGGATGACAATACGCTAAGGGCTGAAAAACCGATGATTGACAATCAACAGCAATAGATAGAGTATGATTGACCTGATTTGCTTCCGGAAGCCATGGCCGCTGATGAACAGCCATTCATTATCGGTCATTCTGTCACTGTTGCTTTGCTGCATAGCCGGATGTCGTGGCAGCCATAGTACAGAAGAGAACAGACACGACGGTTTGCAACAAATAAAAGACAGCGGCGAACTGGTCGTGCTGACCTTATACAGTTCCACATCCTATTTCATCTATCGCGGTCAGGATATGGGATTCCAATATGAGTTGAGCGAACAGTTTGCCAAAAGCCTGGGAGTAAAGTTGAGAATAGAAGTCGTGCGAAGCGTACACGAACTCATCGAACAATTGCAGGCCGACAAGGGAGACCTTATCGCATACAATCTGCCCATCACCAAGGAATGGAAAGACAGCCTGATTTATTGCGGCGAGGAGATCATCACTCATCAAGTCATCGTACAACGAACCGGTGGGGGAAGCAAACCACTGAAAGATGTTACGGAACTCATCGGAAAGGATGTGTATGTGAAACCGGGAAAACATTATGAACGCCTGGTCAATCTGGATGAAGAACTCGGAGGAGGCATTCACATCCATCAGGTCACCAACGACAGCATCAGCACCGAGGATTTGATCAGGCAAGTGGCGCAAGGAGAAATTCCCTATACCGTAGCCGACAATCATGTGGCGCAACTGAATGCCACCTACTACCCCAACCTAAACATCGGACTATCCATCAGTTTCGACCAACGCTCCTCATGGGCGGTACGCAAAGACAGTCCGCAACTGGCTGCCATTGCCGACAAGTGGCACGCAGAGAATGTGACTTCGCCTGCCTATACAGCCAGCATGAAGCGCTACTTCGAAATCAGCAAGACCTTTTTGCACTCTCCTATTCTTTCATTGCGCGAAGGCAAAATATCCCATTACGACGATTTGTTCAAGAAATATGCACCCGAGATTGATTGGGACTGGCGCCTGCTGGCTTCCTTGGCCTACACGGAGTCGAACTTTGACACCACTGCCGTATCATGGGCAGGAGCCAAAGGGTTGATGCAGCTGATGCCGGCCACAGCAAGGGCAATGGGAGTGCCTGCCGGTAAAGAGCAAAACCCGGAGGAAAGCATCAAAGCGGCCATCAAATATATAGCCGCTACGGATAAAAGCTTCACGCAGGTTCCTCAAGATGAACGTATCAACTTCGTATTGGCTTCCTACAACTCCGGAATCGGACATGTGCAAGACGCCATGGCGCTGGCTGAAAAGTACGGCAAAAAAAAGTATGTGTGGAAAGATAATGTAGAGACTTTCATTCTGCTGAAAAGTAATGAAGAATACTTCACCGATCCCGTATGTAAGAATGGATATTTCCGCGGCATCGAGACGTGTAATTTTGTGAGGGACATTATTTCACGATTTGAGCAATACAAAAAAAAGATAAAGGATACCTCGCATCCTCGTGCGAAGAAAATATGATTATCCAATCTGTAGAGCTCTGAAGGGTTACACTTATAACCGAAGAAAAAAACAGCTGTCTCAAAACAAGTTCAGCTTGTTCTTTTGCGCTTCTTCCAGCGAAACCGTCTCGACGTTTCTTTCCTGATTCTTTTTACACAATTGCGCATACTGCTCGTTAAGTTCCTTCTCCAGCTCCTCCTTTGTTGCGGGATTCATCAGTTTCACCGCTACCGTAGCATTCTGCGAAGCATCTTTCAGATGGACAACCGGAGCGCGATACACCGGAGCAATCTTCAATGCCGTGTGAAGCTGCGAAGTCGTAGCCCCTCCTATCAGCAAAGGGATATTCAGCCCCGCCTTTTCCAACTCGATGGCCACATGCACCATCTCGTCCAGAGAAGGAGTTATCAAGCCGCTCAATCCTATCATGTCCACTTGTTCTTCTACGGCACGCTGTACGATGGTTTCGGCAGGCACCATTACGCCAAGGTCTATAATTTCATAACCGTTGCAAGCCATAACCACCGAAACGATATTCTTACCGATGTCATGCACATCGCCTTTCACCGTGGCAAGCAATACTTTACCGGCAGACACTGTCCCTTTTTCCTTTTCCGATTCAATCACAGGCTGAAGTATGGCCACCGCTTTCTTCATGGTGCGCGCCGTCTTCACCACTTGTGGCAAAAACATCTTGCCGGCTCCGAATAAATCGCCTACATGGTTCATGCCTGCCATCAAGGGACCTTCAATGATAGACACTGCCGTGGGGTAAAGCTTTAACGCCTCGACAAGGTCTTCCTCCAGATAATCGCCTATACCTTTGGTCAAAGCATATTTCAAGCGGTCTTCCACGGTTGTTCCCTCTCTCCATGCCAAGGGAGAATGGCCCGAAGCCGTCTTTTTATCATCGGTTCCTTTTGCCTCGCCGGCTTCTGCCTTGAGGCGCTCGGCAGTTTCTATCAAACGCTCGGCAGCGTCGGGACGCCTGTTCAGCACCACATCTTCAATGCGTTCCAAAACGTCAGCGGGTATATCCGTATAAAGAACAGATGTCGCCGGATTCACGATGCCCATATCCATCCCTTCGCCGATGGCATGATAAAGAAAAACGGCATGCATCGCTTCACGGATATAATTATTGCCGCGGAATGAGAAAGAGAGGTTACTTACCCCTCCGCTGACATGCGCACCCGGCAAGTTCTTCCTAATCCAGCCGGTGGCACGGATAAAATCCACGGCATAGTTGTTATGCTCGTCCATCCCCGTGGCTACGGCAAGCACATTCGGGTCGAAAATAATATCATGAGGATTGAAGTTGATCTTATCGACCAAAAGGCGATATGCGCGTTTGCAGACTTCAATTTTGCGTTCAAAAGTATCAGCCTGCCCCTGCTCGTCGAAAGCCATCACTACGACAGCCGCTCCATATCGCTTGATGATGCGCGCATGCTCCAGAAACTTCTCCTCGCCTTCTTTCAAAGAAATGGAATTGACAACGGATTTGCCTTGCAGGCATTTCAATCCCGCAACAATCACTTCCCACTTGGAAGAGTCTATCATCACAGGAACGCGCGCAATTTCGGGCTCGGAGGCTATCAGGTTCAGGAAAGTGGTCATTTCCTCACGGGCATCCAACAATCCGTCATCCATATTGATGTCGATGATTTGGGCGCCATCCTCCACTTGCCGGCGGGCAATGCCAAGCGCTTCATCGTATTTTTTTTCATTAATCAGGCGCAGGAACATACGCGAACCTGCCACATTGCAGCGCTCTCCCACGTTTACAAAATTGTTTTCCGGTTTCACCTCCAGCAATTCAAGTCCCGAAAGCCATAAATTGGCTGGTTTCGGAGCGGGACAACGAGGTGACACTCCTTCTATCAACGCTGCATAACGGGCAATGTATTCGTCCGTGGTTCCGCAACATCCTCCAATAATATTGACCAAGCCTTCATGAACGTATTCCTCCACTTCATGTGCCATGTCGTCAGGACTTTGGTCGTATTTTCCCAGACTGTTGGGCAAACCGGCATTGGGGTAAGCACTGATATAATAAGGCGCGCGGGCAGCAAGCCGTTCCAGAAAAGGCTTCAATTGGCGGGCTCCGAACGAACAGTTCAGCCCTACGGAGAAAAGGTCGGCATGCTGCACGGAAGCAAGGAAAGCATCCAGCGTCTGGCCGGAAAGTGTACGCCCGGCTATATCAGAAACCGTAACGGAAAGCATCAGAGGAACACGTATGCCGACAGTCTGCATGGCTTGCTCTGCCGCAAAAACAGCAGCCTTTGCATTCAGCGTATCAAAAATGGTTTCTATTAACAAGGCATCTACTCCCCCTTCAAGCAAAGCTTCCATCTGCTCTTGATAGTCGGCGGCCAGTTGGTCGTAGGTCAAAGCACGGAAAGCCGGATTGTTGACATCGGGACTCATTGAGCACGTTTTGTTTGTAGGCCCCACGGAACCGGCCACAAAACGAGGCTTATCAGGGGTAAGGGCGGTAAACTCATCGGCCACCTCACGAGCCAGCTTTACAGCCGCAAGATTCATTTCACGCACATATTCCTGCACATGATAATCGGCCATACTGACACGGGTGGAACTGAAAGTATTCGTTTCAATGATGTCTGCGCCCGCTTTCAGATATTTGCGATGGATATCTTCTATCACATCGGGACGCGTCAGGCAGAGTAAATCATTATTACCCTTCATCTGCCCGGCGACGTGTGCAAAACGTTCGCCCCGAAAGTCTTTCTCCGTTAAGTTGTATTGTTGTATCATGGTACCCATGGCACCATCCAGAATAAGGACGCGCTCACGCACCAACTCGCTCAGTTGCTTCATAATGTTCGTAGAAAAAAACTTGTAATTTGCGGTTTGCTGTTTGATAATCATCATCGTTTGAACATACGCGCCATATCGCGTTTATCCTCTTTTTCCTTCAAAGACTGGCGCTTGTCAAACTCTTTTTTACCTTTGGCGAGGGCCACTACCACTTTGGCCAAACCTTTCTCGTTGATAAACAAACGAACCGGGACAATGGTAAAGCCGGGAGTTTTCGTGTCACGTGCCAACTTATCCAATTCCTTCTTGTTTAGCAAAAGTTTACGCTCCCTGCGTGCCGAATGATTGTTGTATGACCCGTAGAAGTATTCGGCAATATGCATATTCTTCACCCATAGTTCGCCGTTTGCAAAATAACAGAATGTATCGACCAGGCTTGCTTTTCCCAAGCGTATGGATTTAATCTCCGTACCCGTAAGCACAATACCGGCCGTATAGGTATCTATCAGTTCGTAATCGAATGTGGCACGCTTGTTCTTTATATTTACAGGAGCTTGTTTCATGATTCTGTTCACCCTTTCAAAATAACCCATTACCTAAAAAAACCTACACATGGAAAGCACTTAATTCAGCGCCGCCGTCAATTGATTGAATATCCATTCCACCATTGCCGGACAAACAATCAGCAAAACAGAAGAAAGAATGGTGAAACGCAAACGTTCTTTTTCGGCTATCCGCATCACCTTGCCACTCCCTTCCCACACCACATACACGGTGTAAAACTGAAACAGCAAAGCTATGATATAGAAATCGGGCAGTATACCGATGACCATCTTCATCAGAAACACCACCGCTAAGGCATAGCCTGCAAACTGTTGTACCAACGGGATGTCACTCACCATTCCAAGCATGCGGACACACAACCCGTTGATGAGATATGCAGCCAGGAAGTAGCCTCCGAACAAGGAAACAGCCACAGCACAACATCGCGTCATGGCATACTGAAAACTTTGCGGCTCACTCCACCCCATCCTTATCAATGAACCAATGAAGACGGACAACCCGCATAAACCAATCATAGGATAGACAAAGGCCATGAAGACCTTTCGCCTATCCTGTAAACTAATTTCCTCCCACGTACGGGCCGGGGAGGTAATTAGTCGCAGAGCTATGTAAAATAATTCTTTATAGTTCAAATTACTTCAGTTTATTAAGGTCACTGCTGTCTATCTCAAAATCCGTATAAGTTTCCGGCATCGTCTTTCCATCGGCAGCAACCTTAGCTTTGATTATGATTTTCCCAGGATATTTCCCGGTATTGCTTTTGATAGCACTCATGATACTTTTAATGTCGTAAGCCTTATACCGGAGTAAATCGGCTTCTGTTTTGGCATCCGTTCCCTTGTTATGTTGCAAATAAAGCACCAGCTCCGATGCGTTTTTCTGCATATCCTTTACATATACCAACTGAAATGAATGCTGCTCCAATGCTTCCTTTTTATTTTCCATCTTCCAATGGATAGGCAAAACCACCATTTCAGAACCATAGATGAACGGTTTGTAGGTTTCACTATATTGGGCAGTAGGAGTCAAAGTCACGATAGGTGCATCTCCAAGAAGCATATCGGCTTCGGTTTCTGCGGTTTGGGCTCTATAAGAATCGATGGCCATGGCTCCCACAAGCTGAATGGTGCGATTGGTTGTTGTTTCTGTTTCTTTTCCCGTCTTCGTTTCTACGTTTTTGTATTGAATGAAGACTAAATCGCTTTGTGTTATATCAAAGCCACTGTTAGCCTTCACCGTAGCAAGCGAACTTGCAGTAGGGAAATATTTATTCCCTCCCAAATCTTCAAACCAAGAGCTTCCTAAGTATTGTTTTGCACGTACGTAACCATAGCCATCAAAAGTACTTTCATTATCACTACTCAGACACGAAGTCAACGAAACACCCAACAAAAGGGTAAAAGCAATCATCAAAAAATTCAAATGTTTCATTTTTCTTTAATATTAGAGTTTGCAAATTTAGATAAAAGAATCGAGTAACAAGACACCCCACTCTTTTTTTCATTGTTTTTAAGAGTAAACGGAAAACCCATCCGAATACTGCAAACACATCCGCTTTTTAACATTTTTTCATTCCGGTACCGACACAATCAACCTGTCCGTTTCGTGCTTTTTGCAAGCGGTTTTATCTGCTCATGAAAAGCGGTTCGAAATTATGCTATCACGGCAAACAATTCGATATGTTCATCCACATATGCAGCCACGGCAGCGGTATATTCTTCTTCCTTTTCCAAAAATTTGTCTTCCAAATCGTCGAAGGCCTCGTATTGTTCATACATTGCCATAAACTCCTCATCCGTGCGCTCACGCTCCAAATCCTCACGATGAGCATCGTATATCTTCTTAGCGGCATAAATCAGCTTGCTCAAATCGCCTATTCCCCACAGACGCATCACCTTGGCAAACGGATTATCGAAGACATATCCGCCATAGCCATTCTGAATCAATTGGCAAAACCCACCTTCCATCACCTCATCGCGGAAAATCCGGTAGGCCAGCAACGAATGCTGCTCTGCCGTGAGCATACTCATCGTATCGATTGCCAAATTGCCATTGCCACCCATTTCTTGTTCATAAGCCTCGGTAAATACATGGATAAAGGCATCCATCCCGTCGGCAGCAGCCTGACGCAAAGCTGCATCTGTCACTTTTATCATAATGAATTGTTTTTTAGAAGTTTGTTGAAACCAAACTCGACGTTTTTCCAATCTCCTTAGTTTGCAACAGATATTTTTCTGTCTTATAAGAAGCATCGCCGAGCATGCGCCGCAAAGTTAAGGGTTTGATTCAATAATTACGCCTGAAAAGGACAAAATATCAACAAGCATCAAGCGGTAAAGCCACTCCGTACCTGTCCGCATCTCCTCCGTATCAACTCCGTATAACCTCTGCAGTTACTTTGTCCTTATAGATGCGGAGCAGATACGGTGTTGGTACGGTGCAGATATCCGGAGGATGAAAAAGAGGGGAACAAAACCGAAAAGAAGCAGGAAGAAATAGTTGAGGAAAAATTTAATTAAGGGCTAAAATAAGCTCTTGATAAAAAAGTCAAATTGAAGAGTTGGCAGAAACAGAGAAAAGCACTAACTTTGTACCGACTAACAAAAGTGGATTACGTTTTTTTATTATATCATTTTTAAAAAGAGCTAATTATGACTTATTCACACGAAGTGGAACACATGTGTGTTGTGAAGAAAAGTCCTAACCACGGACCGGCTCCTATTCCCGAAGAAGGTAAATGGGTAAAAGCTAAAGAAATTGTTGACATCTCTGGTTTGACACACGGTATCGGCTGGTGTGCTCCTCAGCAAGGTGCATGTAAATTAACCCTCAACGTAAAGGAAGGCGTCATTCAGGAAGCGTTGGTCGAGACTATCGGTTGCTCCGGCATGACTCACTCTGCTGCCATGGCGTCAGAAATCCTCCCGGGAAAGACTATTCTCGAAGCGCTGAACACCGACCTCGTTTGCGACGCTATCAACACTGCCATGCGCGAACTTTTCCTGCAAATCGTTTACGGCCGCACGCAATCCGCTTTCTCGGAAGGCGGTTTGATGATCGGTGCCGGTTTGGAAGATTTGGGTAAAGGTCTGCGCAGTCAGGTAGGCACGCTGTATGGCACTTTGGCCAAAGGTTCCCGCTATCTGGAAATGGCCGAGGGGTACATCAAGACTATCGCTCTGGACAAGAACGATGAAATCTGCGGATACGAATTCGTTCACCTTGGCAAGTTCATGGATGAGATCAAGAAAGGTACGGACGCCAATGAAGCTTTGAAGAAAGTAACCGGTACGTACGGTCGCTTCACTGCCGAACAAGGCGCAGTTAAACACATTGACCCACGTCACGAATAATATAAGGAGGAAAGACATTATGATTAGAGAAGTAAAATTTGAAAGCCAAGACCGTCGTATCAAACAGATTCTTACTGCCTTGAACGCTAACGGTATCAAAGACATCGAAGAAGCTAACGCTATCTGCGAAGCTCATGGTCTCGATCCTTATAAGACTTGTGAAGAAACCCAGCCCATCTGTTTTGAGAATGCCAAATGGGCTTATGTGGTGGGTTGTGCCATTGCTATCAAGAAAAGTTGTAAAAATGCCGCCGAGGCTGCCGAAGCAATCGGTATCGGCCTGCAGGCATTCTGTATTCCGGGTTCCGTAGCCGACGATCGTAAGGTTGGTATTGGCCATGGCAATCTGGCAGCCATGTTGCTACGCGAAGAAACTAAATGTTTCGCATTCCTGGCCGGTCACGAATCATTCGCCGCTGCCGAAGGCGCCATCAAGATTGCCGCTAAAGCCGATAAGGTGCGTAAAGAGCCGCTGCGTTGCATCTTGAACGGTTTGGGCAAAGATGCCGCACAGATTATCTCTCGCATCAACGGTTTCACTTATGTACAGACTCAATTCGACTATTATACGGGCGAACTGAAAGTTGTCCGTGAAATAGCATATAGCGACGGTCCTCGCGCCAAAGTAAAATGCTACGGTGCCGATGATGTTCGTGAAGGTGTAGCCATCATGTGGAAAGAAGGTGTAGACGTTTCCATCACCGGTAACTCTACCAACCCGACCCGCTTCCAACATCCCGTTGCAGGTACTTACAAGAAAGAACGCGTACTTGCCGGCAAACCTTATTTCTCTGTGGCATCAGGTGGTGGTACCGGTCGTACGCTCCATCCGGACAACATGGCAGCCGGCCCTGCTTCTTACGGTATGACGGACACGATGGGACGTATGCACAGTGACGCTCAGTTCGCAGGTTCTTCATCCGTTCCCGCTCACGTGGAAATGATGGGATTCTTAGGAATCGGCAACAACCCGATGGTAGGTTGCACTGTGGCTTGCGCTGTAGACGTGGCTCAGGCTTTGGGTAAATAAATTAAAGTTTCCCACATAAAAAAACTCCCGTAACCAGATAAAATTACGGGAGTTTCTTTTATGGCTGTATTATCTACTTATTCAAATCTTTGTTAATACTTTCCATGTAATCTAATAATTCCTTCTTTCCCAATCGGTTTTCGGAAGAGGTCACGAAATAAGGCGGCAGTTCCTCCCACTGTTCCTGCAACTTTTGAAGATATTGACTGATATTGCTGTTCAGTCTGCCTCCTTTCAACTTATCGGCTTTGGTAAAAACAATAGCAAAAGGAATGGCATTCTCACCCAGCCACTCTATGAATTGGAGGTCGATGGTCTGCGGCTCCAGCCTGCTGTCTATCAAAACAAACAGATTAGTCATTTGCTGACGCTGCAAGATATAGCTTTCGATGATATTTCTTATTTGCTCCTTGCCTTTCTGTCCCCGCTTGGCATATCCATAACCCGGAAGGTCTACAATGTACCAGCTCTTATTGATAAGAAAATGATTGATGAGCATCGTCTTGCCGGGAGTGGCAGAGGTCATGGCAAGGCCTTTCCGCCCGGTGAGCATATTGATCAGGCTGGATTTTCCTACATTAGAACGTCCGATAAAGGCATATTCGGGGAAAGACCCTTCCGGACATTTTTGCACATCTGTATTACTGATGGTAAATTCCGCACTTGTAATATCCATGATTGTTTCTGCTTTTTTATGTTACAAGCGACAAAGGTAGCACTTATTTCATAAGATTACACTATCTTTGCGCCCAATAGGAAGATTTTAAGTATGAATGGACAATTTCCCTCAACATTATTGGAAAAGGCAGTGAGCGAATTTGCCAAGTTGCCCGGAGTGGGACGTAAAACGGCTATGAGGCTGGTTCTTCATTTACTGCGCCAGGATACGGCTACAGTAGAAGCGTTCGGTAACGCAATCGTCAGATTAAAACACGAGGTGAAATATTGTAAGGTCTGTCATAACATATCTGATACAGAAACGTGCCGCATCTGTTCCAATCCTCAGCGGGATGCTTCGGTGATTTGTGTGGTAGAGAATATCCGTGACGTGATGGCAGTGGAAGCTACACAGCAGTTTCGCGGTCTGTATCATGTATTAGGAGGTGTCATCTCACCGATGGACGGCATAGGTCCGGGAGATTTACAAATAGAAAGTCTGGTGCAGCGAGTACTTGCCGGTGGCATTGATGAAGTTATCCTGGCGCTAAGCACAACGATGGAAGGAGATACGACCAACTTTTATATCTATCGTAAACTGGAAAAGCTCGGAGTGAAGCTTTCGGTCATAGCTCGCGGCATTTCGGTGGGTGATGAGTTGGAATATGCCGATGAAGTAACTTTAGGGCGTAGTATTGTAAACCGTACTCCATTTTCGGGAACGATATAAAAATTCTTTGAGATTCTATAAATTTTGACAATCATATAATCATATATGGAAGAAGCAATAAAAAAGACTATAGTACACGTCAAAGTAGCTTTTACTTGTTTTTGGACACTTCCCATTCTGTTTATCCTGTCCGGAGAGATGGGAAGTGACTGGGTGGGACTGTATGCAGGGAATATTTCCGCGACTTATGTGACTGAAACAATAACCATTTTACTGACCGCGTCTTGTGTGCCGGTCTCCCTGAAACTTTTCTCGCGGGTTCTTATCCGAAAAATAGATGTTGCAAACCTTCCCGAAGCTCTTCGCCTTTATGCTTTATGGAGTGACGTTCGGTTGGTCTTGCTAAGTTTACCGGTTTTGGCCGGTTTTTTCACCTACTATATGGCGCTGAGTACCACAGGGGCACTCTGTGCGATGATAGGATTGACCGCCTCCCTTTTCTGTTTACCCGGCGAAGGGCGTTTGCGTAAAGAACTGCATATTGACAAGTAAGAATGTGACTGATTTAGCAATGGATAAATCTTATTTCCGTAGTGAACGAATATACCTCCGGGCCATGGAACCGGAAGATCTGGAAGTAATGTATGAAATGGAAAACGACCCCGCGATGTGGGAAGTGACCAACTTCACCGTACCTTACTCAAAGTTCATATTAATGCAATACATAGAACACTCCGAATGTGACATGTTTGCCGACCGTCAGCTACGTATGATGATTGTACGCATGAAAGACAACATAGTGATGGGAACCATAGACATCACCGAGTTTGTTCCCATGCACGCCCGTGCGGAAGTGGGTATTGCGATGCGAAGAGAGTATAAAGGAAACGGTTATGCCAGAGAAGCATTGGAACTACTATGCAACTATGTTTTTAACTTCTTGAACCTGAAGCAGCTGATTGCTCACATCGCCACAGACAACGAAGCAAGCATACGCCTTTTTGAGTCGTGCGGTTTCGTGTCATGCGGACTTCTGAAAGAGTGGTGGCGCGTTGGCGGCATATACAAGGATGTAGTATTGCTGCAATGTCTGCGAAAGGCTAATTGAATGTGGGTATTTGCGGAAAACGCGACCAAATTTCATACTTCCCTCCCAACTTGCAGAGGGCTTTTTTCCAAAGTTGGTCACTGGCCTCTTCATCCATCAGTGAAGCGGTATTTTCCTTGCCCACCAGCCATGTGTTCTCGTGAATTTCCCGGCACAATTGTTTATGCTCCCATCCGGAGTATCCCAAAAAGAATCTGATTTTACCCTTTATGGGATGTCCCTGCATAATATATGCTTTAATAGCTTCAAAATCGCCATTCAGATAAAAATCCCTGTCTATAGGAAGCGCACCTTCAATGCCATCGAGAGTATGTAGATAAAATAAAGTATCCATACTAAGTGGACCGCCCTTGTAAACCGGTATGTTTTCCCGACAATGGAATCCTTCGAGAATATCATCCAAACAAACGGGAAGCGGCTTATTCATGACAAGCCCCATGGTGCCATCGTGTGTATGATCTACCAATAAAATAACAGAGCGACCAAATACATGATCACACAAAAAAGGTTCGGAAATCAACACCTTTCCTCGCGCCGGAACAACGTGGTTTGTCTCTATTTTGAATATATCTATATTGGTATGCATGCCCCTAATATACAAAATATTTCACAACAAGCAACCAAACTCTATTATTTTTTTCTAACCAAGCACGATTTTCTTAACAGATGATTGTTTTAAGAGTCGGCTTAGAAACTGTCTTGATTTCTTTTATCTCCACTCCATACTCTATTTAATTGGATGGTTTGCCGCAAAAACTGCCATTCGTTCATCCAATAGCGCGTATTGATGATCGTATATGAAAGAAGTACATGCACGCAGTCCTTCCTGATTACTTCCGGTAGTGACCAAAGAGATGGCACTGACTCCGTAATACATCAATTCTTTGGCAAGTTCGCCGCTACTCATTCCGGGATAGCCAATGGTGAAGTAGAACCCGTCGGCGATAGGTTCGCCAAGGTCATTGTCGTACACCAAATGGAAGCCATGACGCAAGAATATCTGTTTGAGGCGGTTCGCACGGTCACCATATACTTTCACTTCATCAAGGAAATTATATTGCCCTTCATGAGCAGCCTTCAACATAGCCGCCAAAGCATATTGAGCCGAATGGCTGGTTCCTGAAGAGAGCGCATACAACACTCGGTGAATGAATACCGTACCGAAAGTACCCCCACCATACCGTTTCGTCAGTCCGGGATAGGCGCGATTATAAAGTTTATCAGAAATACAGCTCACTCCGATACGCTGGCCGGCATAGCTGAACGCCTTGGAACCTGAGATAAGCAATACATAACAATCGGTATAGTGTGCCACGGAAAGTTGATAAGGCGGCCGGAAAGGTTGGCCCAAGTCTTGGCGGAAGTCCATGGCAAAATAAGCAAGGTCTTCCAAAACAATGGTATCATATAAGGTGGCAAGTTCACCGATGATACGCAATTCTTCCTCTTTCAGACAAATCCAGCTGGGATTATTCGGGTTGGAATAAATAATCGCCGCAATATTACCTTTGCAGAGATAGCTTTCAAGTTTATTTTTCAGTTTGTCTCCACGATATTCATACACATCGAAAGTTTCAAACTTATATCCCATTACCACCAATTGCTGCTTTTGTACCGGAAACCCGGGATCAATGAAGAGAATGGTGTCTTTTTTTTCGTCACACTGACAACAAGTAAGGAACGAAGCAAAAGTGCCCTGCATAGAGCCGGTCACGGGCACGCACCCTTCGGCAGCTACATCGACATTGATAAAAGCTTTGATGAAGCGTGAGGCTTCTTCTTTCAGGGAAGGTAATCCATTAATATCCGGATAAAGGCTGGCAATACCATTCTGTAAAGCCTCAATTTCAGCTTTCACTCCGACACCGGAAGGTGGCAGGCCCGGTACTCCCATTTCCATTTTAATAAATTCCACCCCCGATGTGGCTTCCACTTTAGCCGCAATGGCCTTCACCTCACGTATGGTTGCTTTTGCAAAGTCTGCAATGTGAAAATCTTCGATAGCTTTATCTACTAACTGACGTTCAATAGGGGTATTTTTCATAATTTCCAAATTAAATTAGTTTCGCAAAGGTAGTATAAATCTAACAGAATCAATAGACATAAAAAATAAAGATATTTTTTCCTTCCAAGCTATTGCAGATATCAAAGAAATGCCTACCTTTGCAACCGCCATTGAGGGAAATGGCAAGAAAACAAGATTATGGTGCGTTAGTTCAGTTGGTTAGAATACATGCCTGTCACGCATGGGGTCACGGGTTCGAGTCCCGTACGCACCGCTTAAAATTACCCCGACAAGTCTAAATACTAAATAGCATATACAGAACTTATGAGACAGTTCGGTGCATATATCACTAAACAAATTCACGCGTAAAATTAATTGAAGTACATTATTATGCGGATAATCATTTTGTACTAAACTTCTCCCCCTTCACATAAAGAAATAAAAATAATACAAAGTTTTTTGCCCATTACTCCCCAAAAGAACTATCTTTGTCAAATCTGTCGTTTGTAGGGCTTTCATACAATGTTTACAAACAGTTAGGACAGCATTTGCATGTGTGCATAGACTACCGATACGGTCTCTTTAAACTGTATGTACGGCAGGATGAGAACTTAATAGTGAGTGAATCGATGAGACGAATATTATTATGCATCATAGTGTTGTTTGCCGGCATTTTGTCAGCCGTTGCGCAGAACGAGATATCTGCGGATACGATAACGAAACTTCCACCAAATATAAGGAATTACGACGGCTTCCTGCTCGATATGGGTCTGATGAACGTATCTCTTCCTACCCTTCCAAAGTTTACACTGGAGATTCCGGATGCAAGTAAAGACTACAGCCGTGCTTTCCGCCTGAATGCTGATGCGATTTACTCGCAAGGGCTTTCAAACCTGTTCTCGCTTAGCAACTCCCATTATTTCGGATTAACCGGCTTTGGTTCTCCTACCGATAACTTACAGATGGGAAGCTTCCGCCTGAAAAACGGTATACGCATCAACACATATGGAGAATATGATAAAGATGGACGGAAAGTGTACAATCCTTCTGCTCTTCCGTGGGAAAAGAACAATTTCAAAGGTGCGTTCGAGTTGAAATCGGCCAACGGAGCGTTCGGCATACGCATTGAAGTGCAACAAGGAAGAAAAACGCCATGGCCCTGACAAGCATTATATATGCCCCTGATTTATAAAAAGAAGGTATTGGTTGCAGGTGCAAACGGCTTTACCGGCCGACACACCCTCAATGATTTTACAATTCCGGTTCCGGCACTCCTTTTTCTTTCCGATAAGCACGCACCATCTGCAAAATGATATCTCCATATTTTTCGACGCTTTTCTTTCCGAAATACGGAATATGCACCAACATGGCCTTATCCGGAGGAAGTAGGTTGCTGATTCCCAATATCGCCTTTTGCTGAATGACCGCATATACAGGTAGTCCCAATCGCGAAGCTTCCGCATTGCGCCACGCCACCAACCGATTGTAAAGCACCGGATGCAACACATCGGCAGGGACTTCAAGAGCTGCAACCTCACGTTTCCGTTCTCGTTTTCTTTCTCCGCCATTCTCAAGCTGATGTTTCCAGCTCTCTGACGATGCTTCTCCTACCCTTGCAACTTCTTTTCCTCGAAGTTTCTTCTTTTGCAAAACCGAATCGTCAAGGGTGAGAATCGATTTTTTTCTCAAATAATCTGTAACTTTGAAACCGTTTTCCTGAATATGTTGTAGCAGGTCGGACTTCAAATCATACAAACTTTCCAATTCCTCCAACGCATCCCGGAGTTTCTTCTTCAGCTCCTTATTGTCAGCCACTACGTCACTCATCAACAGCACATCCAATGGTTGCAACTGTTCCAGAAAATAAACGGCAGCAGCGTGTATGCGCTCGTGCAACACCTTGTCCGTGGCATAATCTTCCGCAGCAGCAATCAGACGGGTATATTGGAGGCCGAACCGTGCTGCCACCTTCGTCACCTTTTCGTGGAAACGCTCTACTTCTTCTTTGCAGGCTGCCAACAGCTTGGGAAAGAGTTTATACAAATGCTCGTCTATCAAGCGTACATACCTCCGCAGAGCTTGTTCCAGAGGCTGAAAGTCGAATAATCCCGACAATAAATATCCAAAATAGGTTTGCTGTAAAGAACGAAAATGTTGTTCGTCCGGTTCGTTCAGACGTGCTTCTGTAGTAAAAGCATCTATTGCATGGTCGCTAATAACAGCTTTTTCTGAAAGCGGGGCACTGAGCACCACTCCCTCCAAAGTCTTACAGCGACTCAAGGCCACATACGTCTGCCCATGTGCAAACGATGCGCTGGCATCGATTACTGCACGTTCAAACGTCAATCCTTGGCTTTTATGAATGGTGATTGCCCAAGCCAACTTCAACGGATATTGCCGGAAAGTGCCTTCAATGGCTTCGGTTATCTCTTTGGTTTCTTCATCCAACACATATTTAGCATTTGTCCACTCCTCTTCTTGAAGGACAAAAGACACATTGCTTTCTTTGCTGCGCACCTCTACCCCACCTGCCGAAAGAGCCGTCACCTCTCCAATCATACCGTTATAGTAACGACACTCACCCGAAGTGTCGTTTTTTACGAACATCACCTGTGCACCGCGTTTCAGTTCCAATACCTCGTCCGTGGGATACGAATAATCGGGAAACTTTCCTTCAATCCGGGCACGAAAAGTATAAGAGCGTCCCGGGAGTTGGGCCAGTTCATGGTCGTTGATCCGTTGTGCTTGATAGTTATGAGTGACCAGACGGATATATCCATCCTCCTTTTTAGGCTCGAACCCGGGTATATAACGACGGTTCAAGACCTCTAACACCCGGCTGTCACAATGGTTCTCACGGATGCGGTTCAGCAGTTCAAGAAAGGCTTCATCATTCTGCCGATACACTTTCCGCAATTCAATGGTACAATATTCCGTCCGTTTCAAGGCCTGGCAGGAAAAGAAATAAGGGGTATCATAATATTTACCCAGCATTTGCCACTCCTCTTCCTTTACTACGGGAGAGAGTTGCCGAAGGTCGCCAATCATCAGCAGTTGCACCCCACCGAAAGGTTTGCCCCTGTCGCGGAAGCGCCTCAACACTGCATCTACCGAGTCGAGCAAATCGGCGCGTACCATACTGATTTCATCAATCACCAACAAATCGATACTGCGGATAATGTTTATCTTCTCTTTGCCGTAGCGAAAACGGTAAGATGTCTTGCCATGGGCGCTGAACGAACTCTCAGGAATATAAGGGGCAAAAGGAAGTTGGAAGAAAGAATGTATCGTCACCCCGCCCGCATTGATGGCAGCAATCCCCGTCGGAGCCAATACAATCATTCGCTTCGGGCTTTCCGATTTCAGCCTTCGCAAGAAAGTGGTTTTACCGGTACCGGCCTTGCCGGTCAGGAAAAGATGCGTACCGGTAGTTTCTATTAATTGCCATGCAAGAGCCAACTCTGAATTTTGATCCATTGAAATGCTTTTTTCAACTTATCCGCTCCTCTTCAAAATGTCAAGCGAACTTCATCTGCAATAATACTTTCACGACAAGACAAAGGTAATGTTTTTATTTTTTTACCTCTCATCCTCTCCGGAAAATAATTAGTACTACCTCAAACTGCCTCCCACAATATCAAGCAACTCATTGGTTATGGCTTGCTGTCGGCTCTTGTTGTACTGTTTCGTCAAATCCTGAATCAAGTCGTTGGCATTATCTGTTGCAGCCTGCATAGCAAGCATACGGGCAGCATGCTCGGAAGTATTGGAGTCAAGAAGCACAGTAAATATCTTCTGGCTCAGCACTTTGGGAAGAAGTTCGGCAATCAGTCCATCGACGGAAGGCTCTACGATATAGTCATTCTTTAAACAGCGAGTAGAATCAGCAACCGTTTCGTGCCTTGCTTCTTCCGCCACCCGAACAAGGTCAATAGGTAAATAAGTCTCACGAAGCAGCTCTTGCGTTCCCATTGACTTGAAATGATGGTAAATGAGCTCCACACGGTCAACGTTTTTCATCGCAAATTCTCGTATCAGCCGTGCCGCCAGCTCATAGGCCTCTGTAAACAAAGGCGTATCGGCCATCAAGCGATAGCTGCCTTGCGGCTCATACCCCATCTTCCTGACAGCTTCTTCTATTTTCTTTCCTATCGGATAAATAAGTATATTCTCTCTGCTCAACGATTGATATTCTGTCAACGTCCGCTCCAGCATCTTGGTCACATTTGAGTTGAAAGAACCACATAGAGAAGTATTGGACGAGAAGACAACAAATGCCATCCGCATCACCGGCCTTTCCTCTGTATAAGGTGACTCAAATGAAGCATCCGTACATAGGAAATTGGTCAGAATCTCATTCAGTTTCTGTTGATAAGGCAACATATTCTCAATCCGCCCTTGCGCTTTATGCAATTTGGCAGAAGCCACCATTTTCATCGCCGAGGTTATCTGGCGTGTACTCATGACGGAGTTTATCCTACTCTTTACTTCTTTCAGTGAAGCCATAGTTTTTCTTTCATTTCATTACATGAATTGTCTTGCAACCATCTCGGCAGTCTCTTCTATTTTCTTGCAGACATCATCGTTGATGACACCATTTTTTAAGACATCGAGCACTTCCGCACGGTAGTTCATCTCCAGAGAATCAAGAAAGATGTGTTCAAACTCTCCGACTTTATCCAATGGCACGTTCTTCAGCAAGCCATGTGTGCCACAATAGAGAGTAGCCACTTGCTTTTCCACTGCCATTGGAGCATACTGAGGCTGTACCAGCAGACGCTTATTTTTCTGCCCTTTGTCAATAGTCAGTGCAGTCACAGGATCCATGTCGCCACTGAACTTTGTAAACGCCTCCAACTCACGATACTGCGCCTGATCTATTTTCAGTGTGCCCGCCACTTTCTTCATCGCCCTTATTTGAGCGTTACCACCTACACGGCTCACTGATATGCCGACATCAATGGCCGGACGATTGCCTTGATTAAAAAGACCTGAGTCAAGAAATATCTGTCCGTCGGTTATGGAAATTACATTTGTAGGAATATAAGCCGAGACATCTCCGGCCTGTGTTTCAATGATAGGCAATGCAGTGAGCGAGCCACCGCCTTTTACCTTACCTTTCAAACTATCAGGCAGGTCATTCATTTCACGGGCCACCTCTTCCTGGCTGATAATCTTCGCCGCACGTTCCAGCAAACGAGAGTGCAGATAAAAAATGTCTCCCGGATAAGCTTCACGTCCTGACGGCCGGCGCAGAATCAGAGACACCTCGCGATATGCAACCGCCTGTTTGGACAAATCGTCGTATACCACCAAGGCATGGCGACCTGTGTCGCGAAAATATTCACCAATGGCAGCTCCTGCAAAAGGAGCATAATACTGCAACGCTGCCGGGTCGCCTGCCGTGGCAGCTACCACAATGGTATAATCCATAGCACCATATTGGCGTAATGTATTCACGATAGAAGCTACCGTAGAACCCTTCTGACCAATGGCCACATAGATGCAATAAACCGGTTCGCCTGCTTCGAAGTTGGCACGCTGGTTGATAATAGTATCAATGGCAATCGCCGTCTTTCCCGTTTGACGGTCGCCAATGATCAATTCACGCTGGCCTCTACCGATAGGTATCATGGCATCCACGGCCTTCAGTCCGGTTTGCAGCGGCTGAGTCACCGGCTGGCGAAAGATGACTCCCGGCGCTTTACGTTCCAATGGCATCTCACAGAGTTCTCCACCTATTATCCCTTTTCCATCGAGAGGCACTCCCAACGGATCTATCACACGTCCCAACATACTTTCTCCCACCATGATGGAAGCAATGTGTTTGGTACGTTTCACAATGAAGCCTTCTTTTATCTTATCCGTAGAGCCAAGCAGTACGGCACCCACGTTATCTTCTTCCAGATTCATCACAATGGCTTTGATGCCGTTATCAAACTCCAGCAACTCGTTTGCTTCGGCATTACGTAATCCGTATATGCGCGCCACGCCGTCACTGACTTGCAACACCGTGCCAATCTCGTCCAGCTGCACACGGGTGTCGATGCCTTCAAGCTGACGGCGAAGAATATCCGATACTTCGCTTGCTTTTATATTTTCAGAAACCATGTTTTCAGTGTTTAGTTGATTAGTGATGAGTACTCACCAAACGGCATTGCTATGTGCTTGACCGCTCATCACTAACCATTATTATACTATTCTTCTGTTCTTGTCGACAAATTGCTGCTTCACTTTCTTAAGTTGGGTAGCAACACTTGCATCGAGACGGAAGTCGTTAATGTCGAAAATAAAGCCACCTCCTATGGTGGGATCCACTTCAGTCTGTAACTCCATGCTGACATGCAGCAGAGAAGAAGCACTGTCACGAATGCGCTCCCATATGGCCCGATTGACCGGCACGGAGGTAATCAACCGCCCCACAGCGATATGCTTGTCCTTCCGATATAAACTCAGAAAGCTTAAGCAGATATATTGGAGGAAACTTTCTCGCCGGTTCTTCAGCACCAAAGAGATGAAACGTGTAAACTCTCTTCCTATGGGAGCATCACCCGCAGCAGCCGTACAGATGAGTGCAAACTTTTCGCGCACAGTGAGAACAGGATTTGCCAATGCTTTAGATAGTTCCGGATACTTACTGAAACTACGGTGCAACATATCAAATCTCTTATATAAGAGTTCTTCTGCACCTACACTTTTAGCATATCCCATCAAAGCCTTCGCATAACGCATCGAAATGATTCCTATATCCATCTTTCAATCATTCTAATTGTTTCGGCTTGCCGCCAATACTTCATCCAACATCCGATCGATCATCTCCATCTGTTCATTCTTTTCATTCAAGCTCTTCCGGAGTATCTTCTCGGCTATGTCCACAGACAAAACAGCTACTTGACGGCGGATGTCATGAATAACCTCTTCCTTCTCCTGGCGTATTTGCCTTTTCGCCTCTTCCAGTTCTTTTTGCGCAGCAGCTTCCGCCTGCTTGTGTGCTTCGATAATTATCTTATCACGCTCGTGCATCGCTTCCCGCAAAATGCGTCCTTGCTCTTTATTAGCTGCCGCAATCAGTGCTTCGCCTTCCGCTTTCAGTTCGGCAAGCCGCGCATTTGCCTCACGGGCCATTTCCAAAGAGTGGTCTATGTAGGCTTTGCGCTCTTCCACCATATTGGTAATGACGGGAAAGCCGTATTTGGCAAGCACCGCAAACACCACCCCGAACGAAAGGAGCATCCAAAACAGCAAACCACTATCAGGTACTAACAATGACATAATCTTGATTTATGTTTTTGACTATTGTCCTATTGTATACTATAAGAAAAACACCAACAGACATACAACCACCGCCAACAATGCGACACCTTCAATCAAAGCTGCGGCAATAATCATATTCATACGAATATCTTTGGATGCTTCCGGCTGCCGGGCAATGGCTTCCATGGCAGAATAGCCTATTTTGCCGATACCAAATCCGGCGCCTAACACAGCAATACCGGCACCTAATGCCGCACCCAGCTTACTAATTCCCACACCTGCCACAGCAGCTTGCAATAATACTGATAGTAACATAACTTTCAAATTTTAAGATGTTTATTAATCCTATATACTTTTCTATTTTATCTCTTTATGTTCGAGGACTTTCGTCTCCTTCTTCTCTTCATGTCCCTCTTCTTGCGCCAATCCGATGAACACCGCAGACAGCATGGTGAACACGTAGGCTTGAATAAAAGCAACCAGCAACTCCAAAGCATTCATGAAGATATTGAACAACACCGACGCCACCGTCAGCGAACCGTTCAGTACCGGCCCCATACTTGCCGAGATAAAAACAAGAGACGTCAGCACCAGCATCGCCATGTGCCCGGCAAGCATGTTGGCAAACAGACGAATCATCAGGGCAAAAGGTTTAGTGAAGATGCCAAATAACTCTATCATAGGCATCATCGGGAATGGGACCTTCAACCACCAAGGCACATCGGGCCAGAATATGTCTTTCCAGTAAGCCTTTCCTCCGAAGATGTTGACGGCAAGGAAAGTGCAAAGAGCCAGAATCATCGTAACGGCGATGTTTCCCGTCACATTGGCTCCACCGGGAAAGAAAGGCACCAGCCCCATCAGATTGTTGATGAATATAAAGAAGAAAGCAGTCAGAAGATAAGGAGAAAACTTGCGATAGTTAGGGCCTACACACCCCTTGATGACATCATCGTTCACCATCGTGATGAACATCTCCATGAAACCTACAAAGCCTCCGGGAGTGACATTGTCTTGAGAGTGCCTGCGATACCACCGGGCTACACTCAAGATGATTATGATCAGCAGTGCGCTATTGATAATCAAAGCAAATACTATCTTGGTTATGGAGAAATCCCATGGACGGACTTCATTTCCCGCCGCGTCGTGTTCCACCAGTTTGCCTTCAAAGCGGCTTCCCTCCGGAGCAATCGACAACCCGTCGTAGCTACCTCCGTTCTCTTCCAAACGAGCGGATGAGAAGATGTGCCATCCCGATATCCGACTGTATACGATGATAGGCAACGGGACGGTGATATGCATCTTGCCCCAAGTCGTGATATGCCATTGATAAGCATCGCCGATATGTCCGAAGACAATCTCTTTCACATCCACTCCGTTTTTTGTCTCTGTCGGAACCGCTTCATTGCTTCCTACCTGCTGCACGGTGGCGGCAACCGGATGATGTATGGCGACGCTATCGGCATGCACGCCGACGGAGGTCAACAACCCCATCAACACAAACAAACCGATAAAAGACATAGTATGCTTTTGTTTTATCCTTTTCATTCTCTTCTTCACTCTATGCAGACAGTGACTTTGTTATTGTTCATTTCGATGAATCCGCCTTGAATCAGCGAGTCGTGTTTTTCGCCATTCACCATATAAGTCAGTTTTCCTGCTTTCAAGGACGATACAATAGGAGCATGCTGCGGTAATATCATGAACGAACCGCCAGAACCCGGCAACGTCACGCTTTCTACTTCACCCTCGAAAACTTCTTTTTCGGGTGACACAATAACCAAATGTAATTTCTTCATATTCATTTACGGGTTTGTTCATTTACACATGTCCGATATTGAAGGAACAGAACCATCCGCCAAAAGGCCCACATCTTATTTTACTTGTTCCAACAGCTTCTTTCCTTTTTCAATAGCTTCTTCAATTGTTCCCACGTTCAAGAAAGCCGGCTCTGGCAGGTAGTCCACCTCTCCGTCGAGAATCATCTTGAACCCTTTGATGGTATCTTCAATGGAAACCATCGTGCCGGGAACGCCGGTAAACTGCTCGGCTACGGCAAATGGTTGCGACAAGAAACGTTGCACTCGGCGCGCGCGGTTTACCAATGTCCGGTCAGCGTCCGAGAGTTCCTCCATGCCAAGAATGGAAATGATGTCTTGCAACTCTTTGTTCCGTTGCAGAATCTGTTTCACACGCTGCGCCACTTCATAATGCTCTTCGCCCACAATGTGGGGATCGAGGATACGCGACGTAGATTCCAAAGGATCTACGGCAGGATAAATGCCGAGCTCCGTAATCTTACGGCTCAACACCGTGGTGGCGTCAAGGTGTGTAAAGGTAGTGGCAGGTGCCGGATCGGTCAAGTCGTCGGCAGGCACATATACCGCTTGCACGGAAGTGATGGATCCCTTGCGGGTGGAAGTGATGCGTTCTTGCATGGCTCCCATTTCCGTGGCCAGCGTAGGCTGGTAGCCCACCGCCGAGGGCATGCGCCCCAGCAACGCCGAAACCTCGGATCCGGCTTGAGTAAACCGGAATATGTTGTCGATGAAGAACAAGATATCACGCGGGCCCTCCGTATCGCCGCCCATGTCGCGAAACGATTCGGCCACTGTCAGTCCCGACAATGCTACCGACTGACGGGCGCCGGGAGGTTCGTTCATCTGACCGAATATCAAGGATACTTGCGACTTGGCCACTTCATCGTAATCTATCTTCGATAAGTCCCAATTGCCTTCTTCCATACCTTTCTTGAATTCTTCTCCATAGCGGATGACACCAGACTCAATCATTTCCCTCAGCAGATCATTGCCTTCGCGAGTGCGCTCTCCTACTCCGGCGAATACGGAAAAGCCATGCTGCTTCTTCGCTATGTTATTGATGAGTTCCTGTATGAGCACTGTTTTACCTACACCGGCGCCACCGAACAGACCGATTTTCCCTCCCTTGCTGTAAGGTTCCAACAGGTCGATGACCTTGATTCCCGTAAAGAGTACTTCCTGCACGGTGGTCAGGTCTTCGAATTTAGGAGGTTCACGATGGATAGGATAGGCTCCGCTACGGTCAAGCTCCCTCATTCCGTCGATGGAGTCGCCCACCACATTCATCAGACGCCCTTTTATCTGCTCACCTATAGGCATAGTAATGGGGCCTCCCAACAGATACACCTTCATTCCCCTTCGCAGGCCATCCGTGCTATCCATAGCTACGGTTCTCACAGTATTCTCTCCAATGTGCTGCTGCACCTCTACAATCAGTCTTTTTCCTTTATTTCTCTTTATCTCCAGCGCATCATGAATACCGGGCAGCTTCAGTTCCGCCTCCGTTCCTTCAAAATAAACATCCACCACAGGGCCTATAACCTGTGAAATATGTCCCACAATCTGTGACATAAGCAATCTTTTTATTCAGTTTTTTAATAATACCCTACTAATGAAATGCGGTCAATTTCGCATACACACGCAGATTACCTGACGTTTATACGTATACGAACCACATAAGTATCTTCACTTATAAATGTTTACTCTCAAACCGTTTGTTCCCTCCAATAGTTAAACAAACAACTTTGCAAAAGTAGAAACAAATCGCATACCGTTATTCTATACCAATGCTTTTTTTTGCTAAAAAACCTATATTGAA